>NZ_OSDX01000028.1:0-76697 GCF_900382755.1 Vibrio sp. Evd11 | reverse complement strand
TGGCCGATAGTACCAACGTTTACGTGCGGTTTCGTACGTTCAAATTTTTCTTTAGACACAATCGTGTTCCTTCCTAGTTATGATTCGCCACGTTCATTATTGAGCGAGACGCGCCAGAAATTGCTATTTTATGCGCCAACTCTCGTTAGCGCAATATTTGGACGCATTGATCTTTCAAAAAATGAAAAAAATGCATCCCTTTTGTTTAACCACGCTCTGCAATGATTGCATTAGCAACATTTTTTGGCACTTCGGCGTACTCACTAAACTCCATAGAGTAAGAAGCACGACCTTGTGTCGCAGAACGTAAATCAGTTGCGTAACCGAACATGACAGACAACGGAACTTGTGCACGAATTATCTTCAGGCCAGCTGTCCCCTCGTCCATACCTTCGATGATGCCGCGACGACGGTTAATATCGCCAACAACGTCACCCATCCAGTCTTCTGGAGTAGTTACTTCAACTTTCATCATAGGCTCAAGCAAAACTGGTTGCGCTTCTAGTGCACCCGTTCTGAAAGCCATAGAGGCAGCGATTGTAAACGCCATCTCACTTGAATCTACTTCATGGTAAGAACCATCATATAGTGTAGCTTTGATATCCAAAACTGGATAGCCCGCTAATACACCATTGTTCATTTGCTCTTCAACGCCTTTAGCGACAGAGGTAATGAACTCTTTTGGCACGATACCATTGGCAATTTCATCTACGAAGACAAAGCCTTCACCGGCTTCTGATGGTTCCAGTTTCAGCCACACGTGACCGTACTGTCCTTTACCACCATGTTCGCGGATAAATTTACCTTCAGCTTTCGCTGTACCACGAATGGTTTCACGATAAGCAACTTGCGGATTACCAACGTTGCAGTTCACACTGAATTCACGCTTCATGCGGTCAACGATGATATCTAAGTGCAGTTCACCCATGCCAGAGATTAGTGTCTGGCCAGTTTCGTCATCCGTTTCAACACGGAACGATGGATCTTCTGCCGCTAGCTTACCTAACGCGATAGTCATTTTATCTTGATCAGCTTGAGAGCGAGGCTCTACAACGATCTGAATAACTGGATCTGGGAATTCCATACGCTCAAGAACAATTTTATGGTTCTGGTCACATAGAGTTTCACCAGTAGTAACATCTTTAAGGCCTATAATGGCTGCGATGTCACCTGCTCGTACTTCTTTTACTTCTTCACGTTTGTTTGAGTGCATTTGAACAATGCGCCCTAAACGTTCACGTTGTTTCTTCACAGAGTTGTAAGCTGTTTTACCGCTTTCAACAACACCAGAGTAAACACGGATGAAAGTTAAAGTACCAACAAATGGGTCTGTTGCAATTTTAAATGCTAGCGCTGAGAACGGTTCTTTGTCGTCCGCGTGACGCTCAATTTCATTCTCGTCATCATCGATACCTTTAATCGCAGGTACATCGACTGGAGAAGGAAGGAAATCAACAACTGCATCTAGAACAGCTTGTACGCCTTTGTTTTTGAAAGCACTACCGCAAGTTGCAAGTACGATTTCATTGTTAAGGGTACGAGTACGAAGACCTTGTTTGATTTCAGCTTCTGTCAATTCACCTTCTTCAAGGTACTTATCCATCAGCTCTTCATTTGCTTCTGCAGCAGCTTCAACAAGTTCTGTACGATATTCTTCAGCCATTTCTTGCATGTCTGCTGGAATATCTTCGTACGTAAAAGTCATGCCTTGGTCAGCTTCGTTCCAGTTGATTGCTTTCATCTTAATAAGATCGACAACACCCTGGAAGTTTTCTTCAGCACCAATGTTCAATTGAATCGGAACAGGAGTCGCACCTAGGCGGTCCTTGATCTGTTCAACTACGCGCAAGAAGTCTGCACCGGTACGGTCCATTTTGTTAACGAAAACCATACGTGGAACTTGGTACTTATCAGCTTGACGCCATACTGTCTCTGACTGAGGTTCAACACCAGATGAGCCACAGAAAACAACAACTGCACCATCAAGTACACGCAGAGAACGTTCTACTTCAATTGTGAAGTCAACGTGCCCAGGAGTATCGATGATATTGATACGGTGGTCAGAATACTGAGCTTCCATACCACGCCAAAACGTAGTAGTTGCTGCTGAAGTGATCGTAATACCGCGCTCTTGCTCTTGCTCCATCCAGTCCATGGTTGCTGCACCATCGTGAACTTCGCCGATTTTGTGAGAAAGACCGGTATAGAACAGAATACGTTCACTTGTGGTTGTTTTACCTGCATCTACGTGAGCAACGATACCGATATTACGGTACTGCTCAATAGGAGTTTTACGAGCCACGGTTGAATCCTCTTATTAGAGACTTAGGGACTATTGCTATGTCTAGATTGTGCGTTAAAAGCGATGCTTAGCTAAAAAGCTTTGCCCTAGAAATAGCAATAGTTCCTAGCATAAGCATAGGAACTAAAGAAGTGCTGCAAGGAACCTTGCAGCACTGAAAAGGTATTACCAGCGGTAATGTGCGAACGCTTTGTTTGCGTCAGCCATGCGGTGAACGTCTTCACGTTTCTTAACCGCAGTACCTTTGTTCTCAGACGCGTCTAGCATTTCAGCAGCTAGGCGTTGAGCCATAGATTTTTCACCACGCTTACGCGCAGCTTCAACTACCCAACGCATAGCAAGAGCGTTACGGCGAACCGGACGAACTTCTACAGGTACTTGGTAAGTTGAACCACCCACACGGCGAGATTTAACTTCTACCGCTGGGCGAACATTTTCAAGAGCTTCTTCAAATACAGCTAAGTGATCTTTACCAGATTTCTCAGCCATAGTTTCTAGTGCAGTGTAAACAATCTTCTCTGCAGTAGATTTTTTTCCGTCAACCATAAGGATGTTAACGAATTTTGCCAGCAGTTCAGATTTGAACTTAGGATCTGGAAGGATCTTACGCTGGCCTATTACGCGACGACGTGGCATGGAATTTCTCCGTTGTCTTCTTCAGGTTTTTTCCAAAACTTTTCAGAATAATAAATAAATAGTGTTTGGCCTTACTTAACGCTTTCTTTTAAAAAAAAGACGCATTAAGACTTAGGACGTTTCACACCATACTTAGAACGACCTTTCTTACGGTCGTTAACGCCTGCACAGTCAAGTGCACCGCGAACAGTGTGGTAACGCACACCTGGTAAATCTTTAACACGACCACCACGGATAAGAACAACACTGTGTTCTTGAAGGTTATGACCTTCGCCGCCGATGTATGAAGTAACTTCAAAGCCGTTAGTTAGACGAACACGACATACTTTACGTAGTGCTGAGTTCGGTTTTTTTGGAGTAGTAGTATATACGCGAGTACATACACCACGTTTTTGTGGGCACGCTTCTAGTGCAGGCACGTTGCTTTTAACAACCTGCTTTACACGAGGAGTACGTACCAACTGGTTAATAGTTGCCATTAACTAGCTCCTGATTTACTTGAAAGTAAGCTTGATGAAAAATCTAGCCCTATTACACATAGTGTAAATAGGGACGCAAAATTCTATTCAGCAGTGGGATGTGTGTCAAGAAATATACAGATCTTTTTTAGCCGTCTAGAGCTCAGGATGGTCTTTTTTTAACCATACTGATAAAACACAGCTACCAAGTGACTGATTTGTCGTTCAAAACCGTCAGTTTGACGAATCCATCGAAGTCCACTTGATTCAGAGCGCTTGAAGCAAGTTGTTGTAAACCTCGGCTATCTAGATCTGATTTTAATACCGACACATGCTCAACGGTTGAGATTTGATTGAATAACTCATGATTTGGAAGGCAAACATACACCGCATCTTCCAACAAAAGGATGTGATCCTGTTGTTGCGAGTACGCTAATGCAAGCTTGAGTTTGTCTACTGATTTTACAATATGAAGCATAACGTTCCCTAGAAAGTCAGTATTTTTTGGCTCTGAGCTAACTTCTGCGTCAACTCACTCACTTCTAGCGCAGTCACATCGATCAACAAGTTATCTGTCGAGAGGCCGAACTGATTGAGGCTATGTTGACACACGTAAACCTGCTCGATGTCGTAGAGATCCATGAGCTTGAATGCAGAAATATAGTCACGTGATAGGGATTCATCTGGCTGTTGAGCTTTGAGAAGCTGTGTAACGCCATCACCGACAAAGAATACGGTAATGTCCTCACTATAGGCAGAAGCCGCTAGCAGTGCGTCTAGCCCTTCCCTACCCGCAGCCGTCGTATGAGGAAAAGTGTTAAATACAAAGGCCAATTTACTCAAAATTGCACAACCCTATCTTGCGTTAAAAGTGCTTCAGATAAGCTCCCTAACCCAGCTTGGGTAAACCCAGCCGCCAAATTAGAGGCACTCAATTGATGTTGTGTAGCTTCGTCCGTACTGATCACTCCGCGTCTCAGCGCAGCAGCAACACATGTCTCTAGGCTAACATTATGCTCATCCGCCAGTTTTTGCCAAGCGAAAGCCAAGTCAAATTCATCATTAGCAGGCACTGTAATGCCAGAGCCATTGCTGACACCATCTTGATAGAAGAACACACTGTGGAGTTTGTGGCCCTGTTTCAATAGAGCCACAGCAAACTGATAAGCACTTCTTGCGGATTGTGAGCCGTAAACGGGCCCATTAACTAGGAGTGTGTAGCTTAACAACCCTCTTCATCCTCTGTTTTGCGTTGACGGATGTATAGGTACACTGTGTGCTTAGAGATATTCAATCGCTCAGCAACACGGTTAATCGCGTCTTTAATATCGAAAATACCTTTGTCGTAAAGCTCCATCACGATTTGACGGTTCTTAGTATTGTTCGATACTGATTTGTCTGCATTGATTTCTTCAATTGTGCGTTCAACCGTTTGGTCGACAAGCTCCTCCACATCACTTGCAAAGTTTACTGATGATGCAGCTTCGTCCGCATCTTGCGTAGGCATGAAAGATTGCAGTACTTGTGAGAATGGCGCATCTAGGTTTACGTTTATACACAACAAGCCAATCACTCGGTCTTCACCATTGCGGATAGCAACCGTGATCGACTTCATCAATACTCCGCCTTTAGCTCGAGTAAAGTATGAACGTGAGAAGTTACGCTTAGAACCTTCAATATCTTTCAGCATCTTTAATGCAAGATCGGTGATCGGCGAACCAACCTGACGACCTGTATTTTCGCCGTTGGCAATTTTAATCGCAGAAGTATTGAGGTCTTCTAAAGAGTGTAAAACGATTTCACAAAACGGACCGATAAGACTCGCAATACCGTCAACCACGGCCTCATAAGATCTTAAGATAATTTTATCGTGTTCACTGAATGGCATGACGTGGACTGATTCCATTTCAAGTAACACATCCGCATTGACTGTTTCTGTAGTAGTCACTTATTCCTTACCTTCGTGTGAAAAATCAACAAATTTATGTAAGTTTATCAGAAAATTTTAATTGCACACCTAGCTAACATTGCAACTAGTGATTTAGAACAACTTTAAAAATCAAATACTCATTTAAAAAGCAAAAAAAAAGCCCAACTCAACGTTAGGCTTTTTATTCAATCCACGAATTTTAATACGAAATATTCATTCGATACTTTCGTTCGATATTACTGAGCAGGAGCTGCTTCAGCGTTATCGATTTTCAGTAGCTCAACTTCAAATACTAGTGTTGAGTTAGCTGGGATAGTCGGTGTGTCTTGCTCACCGTATGCTAGCTCTGGCGGGATTACGAATTTGTACTTAGAACCAACTTGCATCAGTTGTACGCCTTCAGTCCAACCTGGGATTACGCGGTTTAGTGGGAATGTTGCTGGTTCGCCACGATCGTAAGAGCTGTCGAACTGAGTACCGTCTGTTAGCGTACCTTTGTAGTGTACTTGAACCGTATCAGTGTCTTTTGGAGATGCGCCTTCGCCAGCTGTCATTACTTGGTAAAGTAGACCAGATTCAGTTTGCTTCACGCCTTCAGTTTTAGCGAACTCAGCGCGGAAGTCATCACCCGCTTTCTTCACTTCAGCTGATTTCTCTGCCGCTTGTGCTTGCATTGTTTCAGCAACACGCTTGTCTAGAGCTTCAAGCGCAGCGCGAGTTTCTTCTTCGTTCAGTGCAGTTTTTTCTGCAAATACGTCTTCAATACCTTGAAGAACCATATCTTTGTCTAGGTTGATGCCTAGCTCGCTTGGCTTATCAATGCTTGTGCTTAGGTAGTTCGCGAAAGATACGCCGATTGCGTATGCCGCTTTGTCGTCTTCTGTTTTAAAGTTTACTGCTGCAACTTTAGCTTCTTCTACCTGTGGAGCTTCTGCCTTTGGTTCTTCTTTCTGACAACCAACTGCTAGCATAACCGTTGCGGCAAGCAGTGATACTTTTAAAACTGATTTCATTGAATTCTCCAATTAATGGCCAAGCCATTGGTTATTGTGCACAAATCTAATGATTAGATTGGTGTGAATACGTTAGTTATAACAATATACTAGTCATATGTCTTTCGACAAAAACCGGATTATTAGACGTGATGCAAATATTTTTCCATTCATTGCTATGTGCAATTGTCATCACCTTGTTAAATGGATGTTTTTTCTTCCAAGATGATGAGCAACGTTGGGAAATTGAACCCAATGGTGCCACCAGCTTTGCCTTAAGCAGAGATGGACGCTTCGCTCTACTCTACTCTCAGCAAAAACACTTACTGCTCTGGGACTTAGACCAAAACAAAGAGCTCGCTCAACTCGGCCCGCAAGACCAATCAGAAAACCAAATATCGCGGATTCGCATCTCTGACAATGGTCGCTTTGCGATTACCGCCAGTCAGATGAATTTCGCCGTTTGGGACCTATCTTGGACTCAAGCTGAAGGGCTTTGGTCTATTTCCGATGGCTTGATTCGCGATGTCGACATATCCAGCAATGGTGAAAAAGTCTTACTTGGCCTGTCTAACGGCAAAGCCATCTATGTGGACTTAGTCACCGGACGCCGTCTGGAGTTCCTCGCTCACCGAGAAAAAGTTAATTCCGTCTCCCTCTCTTCGAATGGGCGCTACGCATTATCGGGCGGTAACGACTACAAAGCTTACCTTTGGGATACCGAGTCCGGCTTGGTGTTACGTACTTTCGAGCATGAACAAAGAGTAGTACGAGTTGCACTACAACGGGATGGAGAATTGGCTTTTACTTCCGATGGCGGCAACCAAGCGATGATTTGGGATCTAGAGACGGGTGAACCTCAAGCGCAATTACAGAGCTGGTCTCGACAGCTGATATTCTCTAGTGCTCGCTTTTCTGACGACGGCAGTATGTTGGTAACAGGTACGCCATCAAGCCAAGTGAGCGTGTGGAATACTCAAGATGGAAAACGAATTTCTCGTCACGATGCTGAGCCATTAAAAGATGCTCGCCCTCCCCGTGCGGTAGTGTATGATGCAGCCTTTGATGAAAAGAACCGTGTGATATCGGGCACCTCTGCGGGCATCGCCCAAGCTTGGAATGTGGATTAAGAACGATGACAGAAAAGCGAATTGAACAACTAGAAAGCCGCGTGAATGACCTAGAATGTCAGTTGGCTTTCCAAGAACAAACCATTGAAGAACTCAATGAAGCGCTTAGCCAACAACAGATGTTGATCACGAGAATGCAAGATCAAATGAAGTTCGTGGTGGGTAAAGTGAAAAATATGGATGGCTCAAACCTCGCTGACGCATCAGAAGAGACGCCACCTCCACACTATTAAGTGCGGTTCCAAATAGCTAATTGGTTCTAGCGACGCATATCGTTAGTCTCTCGTCCTCGATGTGTAAACACATTTCAGGGCGGGACATAGAAAACAAAAAGGGCGACAGATGCTTATCTGTCGCCCTTTTTGTTTGTTTAATCTGCGCTAATTCAACCAAAGCCAATACAAGCTTAGTCATCGGCATAAATCTTCACTTCCACGCAGCCGTTCGTATCAACACTCGCGCGATACATTCCTGAACTGTTCATGGCGAAGTGAATATCACCTTGGCCATCGATAGCAATCAAGCCGCCTTCGCCACCCATGGTTTTCAGTTCACCTTGAATGATGTGTTCACAAGCCGTATGCACATCTTCCTTGAGATAACGCATTCTTGCCGCCACATCGCTGGCGACCATCTTTCTAAGGAAGAATTCACCCATGCCTGTTGTTGAAACGGCCACGTTGCCATTCTCAGCAACAGTGCCTGCACCGATGATTGGAGAATCTCCCACACGACCGTATTTTTTATTGGTTACGCCGCCAGTGCTGGTTGCGGCTGCTAAATTACCGGCTTGGTCTAACGCCACCGCACCAACTGTGCCGTACTTTTTATCATCTGGGTATTTTTGAGCTTGTTGCTCATCGTATTTTGCTTCAGACAAAGCAAAGATGCCTTTCTCTTTCATCGACTGAAGTTGGTCATAACGACGCTCAGTAAAGAAGTAATCTTGCTCGGTGAATGTGTACTCATGCTCAAACGCAAACCTCTCTGCGCCTTCGCCAATCAGTAATACATGGTCGCTTTTAAGCATCACGTCACGTGCCAGTTCTATCGGATTTTTAATATGACGGACACCGGCAATAGCACCCGCGTCCATTTCGCGACCGTGCATGACAGAAGCATCCATCTCAACAAATTCATCATGAGTCAGAACCGAACCTTTACCGGCATTAAAGTGTGGGCTGTCTTCCATCACTTTAACCGATGCAACCACTGCATCCAGAGCGTCACCACCCGATTGCAACACTTGATAGCCGGCCAAAACAGACTTTTCCAAAGCCTCGGTAATACCCATTTTTAATTCATGGCTCATTTGCTCTCGTAAGATGGTGCCTGCACCACCATGAATGGCAATTGAAAAAGGCTGTGACATGCGAACTCTCCACTGACGTCGTCTTATAATGTTGTGCTATCAATACCACATCCAAGGTTTGATGTCTGATAGCGAAAACCAAACTTTTTACGAATACTTAGATTTGCGGATGCTTAGATTTAAGGATACAGAGTTCAGTAGATTAAAAGCCCGCTCAGAAAGCTCCGCTCCTAAACGAAAAAAGCCTCCGCAAGGGAGGCTTTCAGTATTCTTAAACTAAACCGCTAATTCGGTATTAGTGAGAACCACAGCTACCGCCGCCGCAGCAGCCGTCTTTTTTCTCTTCACCGTGGTCATGGCCTTCGCCACCACAACAACCGCCTTCGTGGTCGTGATCATGGTCGTGACCGTGGCCGCCACAGCCGCCTTCTTGGTGCACGTGACCGTGTTGAACTTCTTCTTCAGTCGCTTCACGAACTGCTACAACTTCAACGTCAAACGTTAGAGTTTGGCCAGCAAGCATGTGGTTACCATCAACAACAACTTCGTCGCCGTCTACTTCAGTCACTTCAACTGGGATTGGACCTTGGTCAGTATCCGCTAGGAAACGCATGCCAACTTCGATTTGCTCAACACCTTGGAAAACGTCAGCAGGAACACGTTGAACTAGGTCATCGTTGTGCTCGCCGTAAGCGTCTTCTGGAGTAACCGTTGCTGAGAACTTGTCGCCAGCTACTTTGCCTTCAAGCTCTTTTTCAAGACCTGTAATTAGGTTGTTGTGACCGTGAAGGTAATCTAGTGGAGCTTCTGCAGTTGATTGGTCAACTACTACGCCATCTTCAAGTTTCACTTGATATGCAACACTAACTACTACGTTCTTTTCAATTTTCATGAGAGCTCCAAGGAGGTTTGGACTAAGCTCGAACAGTTGAGCTTAGGAAAAATTCTGTACCGGGATATTATGGGGATCAATTAACGAAACTCAATCATTCTGGCTTAAAAATACCGATCATTTCTTGATTCGCGTGTTCAGATTTCTCTACAGTTTTCGGTTTACGCTGCTCAGTGAAGTCACAATCGACGCATTCCACCAGCTCGATATTATTTTCAACCCACCAACGGAGTGTGTCTTCAGTACTGCAGCTTGGGCAGCTCGCCCCAGCGATAAAGCGTTTTTTCTGTTTCACGTTCATATCCTTTACTACTCTGGATTCGCAGTTCTTCTATTCATCTCTGAGTTAAAGGCTCTGTAGAGACCGCGTTTATTATTAGGGTGTATTGTTGTTGACTATAATATCTGGATTTTAAGTTCTGAAGAGCTATTCACTCCAGACTATTGCCAGTAATTTCGAGATTGGTGATCGTTTTCCATCTCGTGTCCAAAAATCTCTTCGAGCTCTTTACGAGCCTCTTTCGCTCGCTGGGCTAACTCGGCATCTTCATTATGCTGAGGAAGTAACTCTTTCAGCATACCATTATCCAATTTCCTAAAGTGTGCTTCTGCTCGCTTCGCTTTATATGGATGCATGCCAAGTTCGGTCAATGTTTGACGACCCAAATCTAATGCCCCAAGGAAGGTTTCACGCGAGTAGTTACTCACACCATGGTTAAGTAATTGATACGCTTCAACACGGCTTCGAGCACGCGCTAAAATTTTCAATTGTGGGAAATGCTGCTTACATAAATCCACGGTCTTCATGATTTCATCAGGAGAGTCGGTACACAACACAATGGCCTCTGCCTTATCAGCTCCCGCAGCTCGTAATAATTCAAGGTGAGTAGAGTCACCGTAGAACACCTTGTAGCCGAACTTTCTAAGGATGTGAATTTGGCTGGCATCACTTTCAAGAACGGTGATACGAATCTTATTGGCATACATCAGACGACCAATGATCTGACCGAAACGACCAAAGCCCGCAATAATCACTCGAGGGCTACGATCAACCACATCCGAAGACATCGCGCTTTCGCTGATTTGATTGAGTTGACGGGCAAAAAAGCGATCTTGCAGCTTAAGCATCAATGGCGTGGTTACCATAGAAAGGCTCACAACAACCAGTAAGAACGACACTTGGTCGCCGCTTAAGATGCCTTGTGCACTCGCAGCGGTAAAAATAACGAAGGCAAACTCACCACCTTGGCTGAGAATCATCGCCATTCGGCTGCGCGCTTTAGCTTGAGTACCAAAGATACGAGCCAGCGCATACAACACCAAGCCCTTCAACACGACCAGAGACGACACCGCGATAAGTATTGCGAATGGGCTTTCTGCCAATAAACCTAGGTTTACCGCCATACCCACAGAGATAAAGAACAGACCAAGCAGTAACCCTTTGAATGGGTCAATCGCGATTTCAAGCTCGTGTCGATATTCACTTTCAGCCAGAAGGACGCCCGCCAAGAAAGTACCGAGTGCCATCGATAAACCAATCTGCTGCATGATGACGGCAATACCAATCACCAATAACAGCGCTGCAACCGTGAACAACTCACGAACACCGCTCATGACTACATATCGAAATAGTGGTCTCAACAAGAAGTGACCACCGACAAGCAAGCCAATCACACCGCCCAGCATCCAAAGCATGTCCGCCCAACTGCCACCGGTATTACCCGCGAGCAAAGGCAGCATCGCCAACATAGGGATTACGGCAATATCCTGAAAAAGTAAGACGGCAAAGCCTGACTGTCCCGCTTCTTTGCCACCGAGTTCTCGCTCTTCAATAACGCGCAAGGCGATAGCTGTAGAAGACAGCGCTAAACCCATACCTATTACTAGGCTGGTTTGCCAAGTTAATCCGAACAGACAGGCGATGGCGGTAATAATCAGAGTGGTGATCAACACTTGCGCGCCACCTAATCCGAGAATAGGCGCCCGCATCTGCCACAATTTTTTAGGGTTAAGCTCTAAACCAATCAGAAAGAGCAGCAGTACCACCCCGAACTCGGAGAAATGCAGAATCGCTTCGACATCACTGATTAAACCAAGCCCCCAAGGGCCAATCGCCACGCCAGCTAATAGATAGCCGAGTACTGAACCTAGGCCAGCTCGCTGCGCGATAGGAACCGCGACCACAGCAGCCGCTAAAAAAATAACGCTACTTTGTAGAAAATCGTTAGTCAGAGCCATCATTCGCTCCTATATCTTGTAGCGGGTCTCGCAACCAGTTTCGATACGCTTCCGCGTGTTGGTAACGCGTCATATCCGAGACGTTTCTTGCCCAGTGTAAAACCAAAGGTGACATCCAATGCATCTGACACAAAGCGGCGGTTAACTCGAATGGCTGCAAAATCTCTTGTAATGGATACTTATTATAGCCTGCCTCTCCAAACGCCTCTTCTTTACCACCAGTCGTGATCACACTGCGCCAGTGTTTTCCCTTAAGGGCACTCTGCTCACCAAACGCAAAACCTTTGCCTAATACTCGGTCAAACCACTCTTTCAGTAGTGATGGGCATGAATACATAAACAAAGGGTGTTGGAAGACAATCACATCATACTGAAGCAGTAGTTCATGCTCATAAGGCACATCAATAAAGAAATCAGGATACGTCGCGTAGAGATCGTGGATTTTGACATGCCCAAGCGACTCTATCTTTTTAACCATCATTTGATTGGCAATAGAGGTTTGTGGCTCAGGGTGTGCGTAGATCACTAGCACCTTTGGCACAGCTTTTTGTGTCGAGGGAGTATTACTCATTCCTTTGAAACATTCCTTTTAGAGCTAAACGGTGGCAAGGCCACAAGAATTTAAGCAAAAGTTATTAATATGTTATTGGCATCATAACGCAAATTGCATTGTGATCGACTTTTATCTGGATTCAGCCTACTATGCAGGCGTCTGTTCACCTCTAATTTCTATGCTACCTCTATATGATTACTTTCTCTGATATTCAATTGCTACGCGGCGGTAAGCCACTTCTCGACCAAGCATCTGCAACCCTTCATCCTGGCGACAAAGTCGGTTTAGTCGGTAAAAATGGCTGTGGTAAATCTACGCTGTTCGCCTTAATTAAAGACGAGCTATCGATTGATGCCGGTTCATTCAGTAAACCCGCTCACTGGGAAATGGCTTGGGTTGCACAAGAAACCCCAGCATTAGAAAGAAAAGCCATTGAATATGTGATTGATGGTGACAGAGAATATCGTGGCCTTGAAGAGCAACTGGCGAAAGCAGAGCAGGCCGACAACGGCACACTGGTAGCAGAGATACACGGCAAGATTGAAACCATTGGTGGTTACACCATCAATTCACGAGCAGCTGAATTACTGGATGGCCTTGGTTTTCGCCAAGAGCAAATGACATGGAACCTAACCCAATTTTCGGGTGGTTGGCGTATGCGTTTGAACTTAGCGCAAGCCCTTCTATGTCGCAGTGACTTACTGCTGCTCGATGAACCAACCAACCACTTAGACTTAGATGCTGTGATGTGGTTAGAGCGCTGGCTACAAAACTACCCAGGCACACTGGTTCTTATCTCGCACGATAGAGACTTCTTAGACCCTATCGTCAACCGCATCGTGCATGTTGAAAACCAACAGCTGAACGAATACACCGGTAACTACTCGTCGTTTGAGACTCAACGTGCTCAAAAACTTATTCTGCAACAAGCGATGTTCCAAAAGCAGCAGAAACAAATGTCTCACATGCAGAGCTACATTGACCGTTTCCGCTACAAAGCTTCAAAGGCTCGCCAAGCTCAAAGCCGTATTAAAGCGCTTGAAAAGATGGAACAAGTGCTACCCGCTCAATTTGATAACCCATTCAGCTTTGAATTTAGAGAGCCAGACGCGCTGCCTAACCCAATCATGATGATGGATGAGGTATCAGCAGGTTACGACGACAACCTGATTCTAGAAAAGATTCGCCTTAACCTTGTTCCGGGTAGCCGTATCGGTCTACTGGGTCGCAATGGTGCGGGTAAATCGACCCTGATCAAACTGCTTTCAGGCGAACTGAAACAGCAAGGTGGTGAGCTGAGCTATTCACAAGGCGTTAAGATGGGTTACTTCGCTCAGCATCAATTAGAGACACTGCATCCAGAAGAAACGCCACTGCAACACATGATGCAGATTGCGCCTAAACACACTGAGCAACAATTGCGAGATTACCTAGGCAGCTTTGGCTTCCAAGGTGAAAAAGCACTCGATAAAGTGGCTCCGTTTTCCGGTGGTGAAAAAGCACGATTGGTACTGGCTCTGCTGGTATGGCAAAAGCCAAATCTATTATTACTCGATGAACCAACCAACCACTTGGATCTCGACATGCGTCAGGCGCTGACCTTCGCACTGCAAACGTTTGAAGGTGCGATGGTTATCGTATCGCACGACCGTTACTTACTGCGAGCAACCACCGATGACTTGTACCTAGTACATGACCGTCAGGTTGCACCGTTTGATGGTGACCTTGACGATTACTATAAATGGCTGACTGAACAACAAAAAATTGAACGTAAAGAAGCGCAAGCGTTAGCTCCGGCTAAAGACAGTGCAAACAGTGCGGCATCGAAGAAAGAACAAAAACGTAAAGAAGCCGAGTTCAGAAAACTGACCGCACCGATTCGCAAACAATTGACTCAGTTTGAAAAGAAAATGGATAAGTTGACGCTTGATCTCGAAGAGGCTGAGCAGCAATTATCTGATACTTCACTTTATGAAGCTGAAAATAAGGCTAAACTGAATAAAGTACTCGCTCTGCAAGCGAGCAGTAAATCACAGCTAGAAGAAGTTGAAATGGATTGGATGTCCACTCAAGAAGAGCTTGAGCAAATGGAACAGGAAATGGATAGCTTATGAGCCCAGAGCACGCCCCGATATCACTAACACTGGAACGATTATGGCAATTTAGCCTTCAGTATTACAGTGTGCGCGGTGTAAAGGATGCGTGCTTAGCTTTGCAAAACCAGTTCCACGGCAACGTCAATCTACTGCTGCTTCTCAAATGGCTTGATGAGCAGCAATTGTCTTTTGCTGAAGAAGAGTGGCACAAAGTTCAACAGTGCTTGAGCCGCTCTGAAACTCTTCTTCACAGCTATCGAGAGCTGCGTAAGCACCTCAAACCTCAAGTTGTCGATTCTCTCTACCGCGAAGCACTCCAGTTTGAGCTACAGCTAGAGAAGCAACAGCAATCTGATCTCGTTGACTGCATCAACTCTCTGCATCTCTCTGACAATCAACAATCACCACTCGCATTTGAGTATTGTCGGCTACTCGGCGCAGAAAACCTCTATGATGCTTTTTCTGAACCAGCCCCTCAGCCTTAACTCGTTACCTTTCACTTTTATTCCATCAAGATCCAAGCTTAACCTCAATATTATTCAATCAGTTACTCATGGCGTATTTTTATAGCCCGTCTCTGTGAAACCCTTGCGCTTATACCGAGAATCAACCAAGCTCAAATAAAAACGTGGGCGTTTCATTAAAAGCTCAACACTTTTCAAAGCCCATAAATAAGCATGGACTGTTTTATGACAATATTTACCGCTGCTGCTGGTTTATCAAATCCTCACCTACAGACCTTAGTACCACGATTTATTAGAAAGCAGGCGTTGTTTGCTCCGCAATGGCAAACCTTAGAAACACCCGATGGTGACTTTCTCGACCTTGCATGGAGCGAATCACCCGGTGGTGACGGCTCTAATGGTGACGAATCTAGTAGTGAAAACTCGACTAATAACAACCCAAGCTCCAACAAACAAAGCAACAAGCCCATCTTCATCTTATTCCATGGATTAGAGGGCAGCTTTGAGAGCCCATACGCCAATGGACTGATGAACGCGTTTGCTAAGGATGGTTGGTTGTCGGTGATGATGCACTTCAGAGGTTGCAGCGGAAAACCGAATCGCTTGGCTCGTGCTTACCACTCTGGAGAGGTCGAAGACGCTCGCTTCTTTTTAAGGCATCTGCATTCAAGGTTTCCCAATAACCCTAAGGTTGCGGTTGGCATCTCGCTAGGCGGTAACATGTTAGCCAATTATCTCGCCGACTACGCAGATGATCCGTTAATCTCAGCGGCGACGATTGTTTCAGCACCCTTTGACCTTGCTTGTTGCTCAAATCGCATTGAACAAGGCTTCTCCAAGATCTATAAAAAGTACCTGCTCAATTCTTTGAAATCGAATGCATTGAAGAAACATAAGCTGCTGCAAGAGAAGATTGGCATCTCTGCTGAAAGCATTAAGAAGATCGATAAGCTGTATGAGTTTGATGAGCGAATTACTGCGCCTCTGCACGGCTTCAAGAATGCACAAGATTACTATGCTCAATGCTCTGCCTTACCGAAGTTGAATCGGATTAAGCTACCGACTCAGATCATTCATGCGAAAGATGACCCTTTCATGACCGATGATGTGATTCCAAAATTCGTTCTACCTGACAACATCGATTATCGTCTGTTTCAAAAAGGCGGCCATGTGGGGTTCATTACTGGTAGCACGCTCAAACCAAGGTTTTGGTTAGAAGAAGCATTACCCGCCTACTATGAAAGTATTCAAGATTCGGCATAATGGCCGAGCCTTTTAAGAGCTGAGTGATAGGCGTCGCTAGACACACTAATCAACACATCAATAAACCTATTTATGAACATATCCGTGAACATAAAAGAGAGAAGTATTTATGATCATCCCATGGCAAGACATCGCACCAGAAACGCTGGAAAACCTCATTAAAGAATTCGTGCTACGTGAAGGCACAGACTACGGTGACGTAGAGGTTTCACTGCAAAACAAGATTGACCAAGTGAAACATCAATTAGCCTCAAAGGAAGTCAGCATCGTGTTTTCTGAGCTGCATGAAACCGTTGATATTCAAGTCACAAAACGCTTCTAAGCTGCGCTCATAAAGGAGCCGTGTTATAGTGGTAAACGATTGCTAACAAGTAAGTTACTCAAAAGACAAGGGTTGTCATGTCCGCTAAACATCCAATTATTGCGGTGACGGGTTCATCTGGAGCCGGCACCACCACTACCTCAGAAGCCTTCCGTAAAATGTTCAATATGATGGACGTGAAGGCAGCTTGGGTTGAAGGGGATAGTTTCCATCGCTTCACTCGACCAGAGATGGATGTCGAGATCCGTAAGGCGCGCGAGCAAGGTAAGCACATCAGCTACTTTGGTCCACAAGCTAACGATTTTGGCGCATTAGAAGAGTTCTTCCGTCAATACGGAAATGAAGGCACGGGTAAAGTCCGTAGCTATCTACATACCTTCGATGAAGCCGTTCCTTACAACCAAATGCCCGGCACCTTTACGCCATGGCAAGAGATCCCTGAAAACTCGGATGTGATGTTCTACGAAGGCCTTCATGGTGGCGTAGTCGATGGCGACATTAACGTCTCACAACACGTCGATCTGCTTATCGGCATGGTACCGATCGTAAACTTGGAGTGGATCCAGAAATTCGTTCGTGACACACGCGATCGTGGGCACTCTCGCGAAGCGGTGATGGACTCTATTGTTCGCTCAATGGATGATTACCTTAACTACATTACCCCACAGTTTTCGCGTACTCATATCAACTTTCAGCGTGTCCCTACCGTAGATACATCGAATCCACTGAACGCCAAAGGGATTCCAAGTTTAGATGAAAGCTTCGTAGTTATACGTTTGCGCGGCATCAAAAACGTCGATTTCCCTTACCTTTTGGCTATGATTGATGGCTCATTTATGTCACGTCATAACACGCTCGTGGTGCCAGGAGGCAAGATGAGTTTTGCTATGGAGCTCATTGTAAGGCCAATTCTACAACAACTAATCGAAACCGGAAAAATAGGTTAACAAAACGACATTCTGGTTGATTACTTTTCATACCGTGATCATGTGCACAATTTTGCGTAAAAAATCGTAGCTTGGTCACGATTAAAATCAAGAAATAGTACCTGAAAAAGGATACTATTCTTAAACGAAACACAAGATAGCTTGCAGCACTCAACGAGTGCTCTTATCCTAACTGAGTTAATTCAGGCTTAGCTAAAATACGGAAAGCGGCAAGCATACCCTGCAGAGGAAGTGAGATATTATGGTTCTAGGTAAACCTCAAACCGATCCAACATTAGAGTGGTTCCTTTCACACTGTCATATTCATAAGTACCCTTCAAAAAGTACTTTGATTCATGCTGGTGAAAAGGCAGAAACCTTGTACTACATCGTTAAAGGTTCTGTGGCTGTTCTTATCAAAGACGAA
This sequence comes from Vibrio sp. Evd11, assembly GCF_900382755.1. NCBI lineage: Bacteria > Pseudomonadati > Pseudomonadota > Gammaproteobacteria > Vibrionales > Vibrionaceae > Vibrio > Vibrio sp. Evd11. The sequence goes on along the minus strand of NZ_OSDX01000028.1, from coordinate 58,756 downwards.
GAAGGTAAGGAAATGATTCTTTCTTACCTAAACCAAGGCGACTTCATCGGTGAACTTGGACTTTTCGAAGAAGACCAAGAGCGTACTGCGTGGGTTCGTGCTAAATCTCCTTGTGAAGTAGCTGAAATTTCTTTCAAGAAATTCCGTCAACTTATCCAAGTGAACCCAGATATCCTGATGCGCCTTTCAGCGCAAATGGCAAACCGTCTACAAGTAACTAGCCAAAAGGTTGGTGACTTAGCGTTCCTTGACGTAACAGGTCGTATCGCTCAAACGCTACTAAACCTAGCGAAACAGCCAGATGCAATGACTCACCCTGACGGCATGCAAATCAAGATCACTCGTCAAGAGATTGGCCAGATCGTTGGTTGTTCTCGTGAGACCGTAGGTCGTATCTTGAAGATGCTTGAAGAGCAGAACCTAATTTCTGCACACGGTAAGACTATCGTGGTATACGGCACTCGTTAATCTCGATTAGCTGAGCCAAAAATTTGAAAGCCACCAAATGTGAATTTGGTGGCTTTTTTGTTTTCTAGAGATCTAGAGAGCAGATGCGAGATGCGAGATGCGAATAGAGGACCTAACGCGTCCAAGCGCAAACACTCTCGATGCGAAGCGTACCCGCACCTCTAAGGCAAAGCCCGTGCTCGTATCTTTCTTTAACCGTTGGTGCTTTCAAAGATTTTGTCAGCTGATGCCGCGACAAATCCGGTATAAAGATCACCATTGGCCATCGCATAACGCTTAGCGAACTCATAGAAGCCACCAGGAATCATCTCATTGCCTTCAACAAATGAAACTGGGACTTTATCTGCCATTGTTGATGATTGCTCTAACAAGACCTCTGGAGAGCCTTTCACCTCGCCGCCAGATGCATTGATAGTGAATCCCGACTCATTCAGATAGTCATTCACGGCCTGCACTTCATCGAACTTATTTAACTGGTTCACACTCACCGTAAAGTGGTTTGCACCGTAACCATGAGCTGCGAGCCAAGAAGCGTATTCACTCTCTTTTGCTAGCACTTGGAAATCTGCGAAGTTCAAATCCCAAAGACGACCACCAAACAAGAATTCATGACCTTGAAGTTTACTTGCGTCCACTTGCTCAACCAACTTAGCAACGATCTGTTGTAAGCCACTTGAACACTCTTCTACCTTCAACTCACTAATGAACACTTTTGGTTGGTTTGGATCTGGGTGCTCGTAGTGCTTAGCCACTAGCTTCTTGCTCTCAAATAAGTAATCACCACACGCCTTGTAACCTAACTCAAGGAAAGGTTTAGCCAATGTTTCAATACCTAGCGGTGCAACATTGAAAGTACGCAGTGCAATGTGATCATTAATCAGCGCTTCGTCTTCTTTCAGCAAGTGATGCACTTTCTCAGCCGATGGACAAAGCCTGTGAATGTAATCGTCCCATAGTGATTTAAAGAGTAGATCGGGCGTCATGGTGACTCCTTGTCAGAGGTTCTAGCAAGCTAGTAATTTGGATTAGAAAGGGAGAGGCTGGACATAGAGTCAGCAGCCATCAGCCTGTGACATACTTGTTCTATTATTATCTACCGCCCAATCGAGGTGTCGGACGTGGGTGAAAAGAGGAAGCGATAACACCGCTTCCTTATTACACAATCAATCAATGAATCTGTTATTCATGAACCTAGAGCTCATAAGCTTGTGATTCATCAAGTTATAAGCCAAAACTACAGCTCAATACCTGGGCTAAACGTAACTGGCAGTTGAGTTTCACCACCTTCCATTGACGCCATTGGGTAAGCACAGTAGTCCGCCGCGTAGTAAGCACTTGGGCGTAGGTTGCCTGAAGCTCCCGGGCCACCAAATGGTGCATCACCACTTGCGCCTGTTAGCTGGCGATTACGGTTAACAATACCCGCACGGATATGGTCAACGAAGTATTCCCACTCCGAATCGTCGGTTGAAACTAGGCCTGCAGACAAACCAAAGCGCGTGTCATTAGCCAATTCAACGGCTTGCTCTAGCGATTGGTAGCGAACCACTTGCAGCAATGGGCCGAAGTACTCTTCATCTGGCAACTCAGCAATGTTGGTTGCATCGATAATACCCGGAGAAACAAACGCCGCTTCGCCCGCTTTTGCTTCAACTAGGCTTACACCACCTAGTGATTGCAGATTAGCTTGCGCGTCCAAAATGAACTTAGCTGCCGCTTCAGAGATTTGTGGGCCCATGAAGGGTGCAGGCTCAGCGAATGGCTGATCAACACGAATCTTCAAGGTAGCCGCAACAAGCTTATCGAGCAGTTGATCGCCCTTCTCGCCAACAGGAACATACAAGCGACGAGCACACGTACAACGTTGACCTGCACTGATGAAAGCCGATTGGATAATGGTATAAACCGTCGCGTCAGCATCACCAAATTGGTCACTGATCACCATAGGGTTGTTGCCACCCATCTCTAGCGCCAGCATCTTGCCCGGTTGACCTGCGAATTGACGGTGAAGGATATGACCGGTATTAGCACTACCCGTGAATAGCACGCCATCAAGACCTTTAGCATCGGCTAGTGCGATACCTGTCTCTTTAGCGCCTTGCACTAGGTTGATCACGCCAGCAGGAAGGCCAGCTTCTTGCCATAGCTTCATCGCAAACTCACCTGTCCAAGGTGTCTGCTCTGACGGCTTAAATACCACGGTATTACCCGATAGCAGTGCTGGAACAATATGACCGTTAGGTAGGTGACCTGGGAAGTTGTAAGGACCAAATACCGCCATAACGCCTAATGGACGATGACGCAGTACGATTTGGTTACCTGCCGCTTCACGTGAAGCTTCACCAGTACGTTCGTGGTATGCACGAATAGAGATAGCGATCTTGCCCGCCATCGCGCCCGCTTCAGTACGAGTTTCCCAAATCGGTTTACCCGTCTCTTTTGCAATAATCTGTGCTATCTCTTCGCTGTTCTCTTTTACTTTCTCAGCAAAGTTCAACACGATCGCTTCACGCTCTGCAAAGCTCAGTTTCTTCCAAACTAAGAACGCATCACGAGCCGCTGCTACTGCAGATTCAACCTGCGCTGGTGTTGCACTATCGCCTTGCCACACCACTTCATTGTTGTATGGGCTTACTGATGTCATGGCGTCGCCTTGACCTGCCACCCACTGTCCTGCTATCCACTGAGTCATACTTCTATCCTTAAAATCTTCGACAGATAATCGCCGCTCTTATTGAGCCAACATGCGAACGAATTCGCCTTCTTTTACTTCAAGAGCGCTTGCTACTTCAGATGATAAAATCACTGTGTCGCTTGCTTGGTCATACGCGCCTTTCGCGGCTACTGCGCGGAAGTTCTCAAACGAGGTATTACCAATTAGGAAGTCTTTAGAGCTGGAGTGCTCTGCAATTTTCACCTGAGCTCGAATCGCATGACGCACTGATTCAATGTTTCTTAAATCACACTCAACCGTTGGGCCTGCATCAAAGATGTCGACATAACCGCGGTTAGTGAAACCTTCACGTTCCAACAACTTAAGTGCTGGGCGTGTATTATCATGTACCTCTCCAATCACCGCCTGAGCTTCTTTGCTCAGTAGGTTCACGTAGATAGGCAGCTTCGGCATTAGGTCAGCAATGAAACCTTTCTTACCAATACCGGTTAGGTAATCTGCAAGCGTGAAATCAATTGAGAAGAAGTGCTCTTGCAGCCATTGCCAGAAAGGTGAGTTACCTTCCGCATCCGATACACCACGCATCTCAGCAAAAATCGTTTTCGAGAAACGCTCTGGGTGCTCAGACATGATCAGGAAGCGACACTTCGACATCAAACGACCATTCAATCCACCACGGAAAGCTGGGCGCAAGAACAGTGTGCAGATCTCACTGCATCCTGTGTAGTTATTGCCGAAAGTCAGTAGCTTCACGACGTTATTCACGCCAAGCTTTTGCGATGAGTGAACCACTTTGCTGATGTGGTAAGAGTAAAACGGAACATCCCAGCCAATTGAGGCTTCGATGCCTGTCGTACCTGCGACTTCTCCCGTTTCAGTGTCGAAGCCAACCATTAGGTAGCCTTCATCACCGGGTTCAGTCACGTCTTGTTTAGCAAAGCTGTATTCAGAGTGAGTAATTCGGTTAGTTAACAGTTCTTCGTTAACCGGAAGAGATGTGAATCCGTGACCAGATTCAACCGCGCAGGTATGCAGCGCATCGTAATCAGATAATTTTATTGGGCGAACAACTAGCATCAATATTCCCTCCAGATGCAAAACAGGCCCAAAACCAGAAGCTTGGGCCTTTAGCAGTACGTCATGGGATCGCTCTAATGGCGATCATTCCTATGACGCCGCTCAGGCTAAACTAGCGTAGCGATTGCTTTGTCTAGTTTTGATAAACCTTCTTCAATTTCTTGTGTAGTGATAACCAGTGATGGCGTGAAACGAACCACGTTTGCACCCGCAACCAGTACCATCAAGCCTTGTTCGCCTGCTGCTACTAATACATCACGAGCACGACCTTGCCATGCTTCATTAAGCGCAGCGCCTAGCAATAGGCCTTTACCGCGAACTTCACTGAATATTTGGTATTTGTCGTTAATCTTAGCTAAACCATCACGGAATAGTGCTTCGCGTTCTTTCACGCCAGCCAACGTTTCAGGTTGGCTTACTACGTCAACAACTGCTTCAGCAACGGCACACGCCAGTGGGTTACCACCGTAAGTAGAACCGTGCGTACCCACTTTTAGGTGCGTCGCAAGTTCAGACGTTGTTAGCATTGCGCCGATTGGGAAACCGCCACCTAGTGATTTCGCAGTGCTTAGAATATCAGGTGTTACACCTAGGCCTTGGTAAGCGTAAAAGTTACCGGTACGACCATTACCCGTTTGCACTTCATCAAAGATAAGCAGCGCATTGTGTTTGTCACACAGTTCACGAACCGTGTTCACGAACTCAGATGTTGGAGAGATGATACCGCCCTCGCCTTGCAGAGGTTCCATCATGATTGCACATGTGCGATCTGAGATGTGCGCTTCTAGCGCTGCAATATCGTTGTAAGGCAGGTGAGTTACATCGCCCGGTTTAGGACCGAAGCCATCAGAGTAAGCCTCTTGACCACCCACCGTTACGGTAAAGAAAGTACGACCGTGGAAACCTTGTTTGAATGCAATGATTTCAGATTTCTCAGGACCGTGAACGTCCGCTGCCCAACGACGAGCTAGCTTCAATGCTGCTTCGTTCGCTTCTGCACCAGAGTTGGCAAAGAATACTTTTTCTGCAAAACATACGTCTGTTAGCTTCTTCGCTAGACGTAATGCAGGTTCATTGGTCATTACATTACTTAAATGCCAAATTTTGTTTGCTTGCTCAGTAACCGCGTTAACCATTGCTGGGTGACAGTGACCCAAACAGCTCACAGCGATACCACCAGCAAAGTCGATATACTCTCGGCCTTGTTGGTCCCAAACGCGTGCGCCTTCCCCTTTTACTGGGATCATTTCCATTGGGTTATAACAAGGCACCATCACCTCATTAAACAGACTACGTTCTACTTTTTTTTCCACTGTCATCGTACATTCCTTTTCGATACCGCAAGCTTCGCAAATAAGCGTACTGGTTCATAAGTGAGACAAAGATATTTTCTCTCGCCATAATCCCGCTGCAGCATTATATTTACATTTAATTAACGTTTTCAATAGTAGATTATTCTTTAGCTATCCCTAACAACCAGCTAAACGTCACTACCTATGACTATTTATGCATCAATTAATCTGTTTTATGAAGCTTTTTTTACCTAAACGCATAACCTGCAACGGCAAAGCCTTACTGGCATTGCGGTATATTGGGTTCGAGACGAAATAAGGCGAATAATTTTGCATAGGCTAAAAACTTAGCCTTAAGAGGGAGAAATGTTATAAAAAGTGATCAGCGTCAGAGGAGTAAGAGACGCGTAGCGCCCGAATTTAAACGCTTAACGAATGGACTAACAGGTTTAACTGGCTTATTTAGGCGGAGAAACGGTCGAATTTAAACACTCAACGCGCTAAGAAGTTAGCGAGAAGCTGGTGTCCTTGCTCTGTTTTAATCGACTCAGGGTGAAATTGCACCGCATCAATCGGCAAGGTTTTGTGTTCATAACCCATGATCTCATCCATGCTGCCATCTTCAAATTCCGTCCAAGACGTCAGTTCAAAGCAGTCAGGAAGCGTGCCATTTTTCACCACTAGGGAATGGTAACGAGTCACAGTTAGAGGGTTATTAAGCCCTTGAAAAACGCTCTTGCCATTGTGGCGTATTGGAGAGGTTTTACCGTGCATCACTTGTCTGGCTCGCACTACTTCACCACCAAACACTTGAGCAATGGCTTGATGACCAAGACACACACCTAAGATCGGCAGTTTACCCACGAAGTGTTCAATGACTTGCAGAGAGATTCCCGCATCATCAGGCGAACAAGGGCCTGGCGAGATAACAAGATGGCTAGGATTCAGCGCTTCAATACCGGCAATATCAATCTCATCGTTGCGAACAACTTTTACAGTTACCCCTAACTCACAGAAATACTGATACAAGTTATAGGTAAAAGAGTCGTAGTTATCGATGATAAGTAACATGGGTCGAAATCGTTTGCTAAATACTAAATGATTGGGAGATATAGGGGCGGTATTGTGCAATACCCATGGCGAAAGGCAAGTGGAAACTGCATTTCGTCAATAATTAAGGCCAACCTAAGTTGACCTTAATTGTTTACAGATAGCCTTAAGTTATCTGAATTGGCTTGCTTGTATAGCAAGCCAATCTATTTGTGATTGAGCTACTTGCGACGACGCCACATTGCTAAACCAAATAGTGACATCAGAGCACCGAAGCCAAATGAACCACCAACATTAACCTCTGGTTCGGTAGGAGTGGTGGGGGTAGTGTCTGACTTCTCAACAGTAACTTCGCGCTCAGAGCTGAACTTAACCGTTTCACTAGTAGAGTCAGTCAATTTTTCTTGCAGTAGGTACTGCCCTTGCTCTAATTCTTCGTTAAATTCAACATTAACACTTCGAGCATCAATATCAGCCTGGTCCAAAGTCACACTAGCAGAGTAACCTTGAGCTTCAGAATTGGATGAGGCAGCTTGAATTGCCCCAGTTAGAGTTAAGCTGACCGTCACAATATCATTCACGGCTGCATTTGGTGGCAGACGAACTTCAACTGCGAACTTCTCACCCGAGCTAGGCAAATCAAGATCGGTGTTAGGGAAGTCTATAGCAATGATCACTGGATCATGGTCCGACGCTGAGAATGCATCTTTGTACTTCGGCATATCACCAGTGTACTTGCTACTATATTCGAACAAGTTACTTTCTAGCGAGTTAATGTGCCAATCTTCAATAGCAACCACTTTTTGAGCCAAACTACTGCTCGCCAATGCATGATCCAAGTTACCTAACTCACCAGAATAAGTGTATGAGAAAGTATCAGCTCCGTGTAGTACCGTATTCAAATTGTGGTAACCGTAACCCTGTTGGATTTGCGTTTTTTCTACCTGAAGCTCACCACCATTTAATGTTGTGTAAGACGCAGTGTATATATCACGCTCGTATTTCTCTTTTGAGTAGTCAGTTAAAGTTAATAAAGGATCTTCCATACCGTAAGCATTCAGATCACCCATTACCAACATATCACCTTGAATATCTTTCAACGCTTCACCAACAACATGAGCAGCCGAAACACGGAAGTTATTACAATTTCCTTGAAGGTCAGTTGGCTCTGAATCTTCAACACCTGCGATCCACTCTTCAATACACTCAGAACCTTTCGATTTAAAGTGGTTAACTACAATCGAAAGATCTTCACCCGTCTCCTGCACAGTAAAGGTTTGCAACAAACTATGACGTTGATATTTATCGTATGAGGGGTTATTTTCAGCACCTTCATTACGAGTTATTGTATTCTCTTCAATGTGTTGCTCAGGAGTCACAATGACTTTAGCCGCTTGCTTTGGCGTCACTGCCTTGGCACGGTACAAGATAGCAACCATGATTGCATCGCTACCAAAGTACTCACCTTGATACCTATCTTGATCAGAAATCTCAACATAAGTGTAATGCTCATCGACGTCATCAATCTCAGCGTTCAATGCATTAACTAGGTTGTTCAAAGCACTATCGTCACCGAAACCGTTGTTCTCTATTTCCATTAGACCAATAATGTCTGCATCCATTTTGCTCATCGCTGCAACGATTTTTGCTTGTTGAATTAAGAATTCATCAAGGTTTGTAGCACCCCTGTTTTGTCCAGTTGGATTATCATGACCACTGTCAGCAACAGAGGTGAAATAATTGAGAACATTAAAACTCGCTACACGTAGATCAGACTCAGCAATCGATGGGGCTGCTTTTCGAGCTACGTCGAAATTATCACCTGATGTCACAAAGTTTGTGTTATTTACCTCATTTGTGGCGATCAAACGATATTCGTTGTAACTGTAACTGACCACACCATGTAGACCCTCAACACGAGAACCAAGGCGAATATGTTGCTCAGAAGAACCATCTTGATCAGCATCTTGGCCAAATTCTGGGTAATAAGGAATCTGACCGTTAGCCGCTTTGCCATCAGATTCTAAGAACACGCGATTGCTTGCATTCTCTTTTGCTCGCTCAGTCGCACCTTCACTTTCTGCCGCATGCAGTTGAGTTGGTTTAAGTAAAGGCGCTTGATATGACAGCATCATATTGTTGCGCTTTGAATCATAGTCATAAGAAAAATTACGTGTAACAAACAAATCGCTTGCTGAGCTCAATTCAACTTGCATTCCTTCGTGACGCTCTAGCGCATCACGCAAGGTCTCTCCTTCTTTGATGTTCAGTTTCGTAACAAGAGGGATATCGGACTCTCCCGTCTTAATGTAGCTATTTGCATCAGAGGAAAGCTGAGTACTACTATAATACTCTTGAACTTTACCTTTCACACACACAACATCGCCCGGCTTTAAGTCTGTATCTGCTGTATCGGTATGAATAAATAAGCCTTCGGAAGTCTTATCATTATTATCGTTCTCGATAGCCTGCAGATAGAAACCTTTTGTTAAACCAGTGGTTACAGCACTGACAACACCAGTCACAAAGTGATCTTCTTCTGTAATGTACGGGTAACCATCAATGAGTGGAGAGGAGTCTTCTTCACCCTGAATATCTTGAATGGTTGTGAAGGTAGGTTGTTGTTCATCGACTTCACAAACAAACGGAACTGGCGGTTCAACGGTATTTAAATCTCCAAGACCATCAATATTATCTTTCGCGAATGCAGTCCATTGTGCAGCTTGGTAAGTCGTAGAGGGAATTAAGGCATCACTATTGCGAACCAGAGTGGTATCTTTACCAAAATCAACATCCCCCATAACACCAAGAATGTCGTGTACTTCGCCATCTTTGAGTAATGCTAATGGGTCATCACCGTTGAAATTAGCAACACTTTTATCTGTAAAGTCGGCAATAGCTGTAATCGCGTCGCTCGAGTCACCATGAGCAACAACATATACTTGGTTCGCTTGCAAAGTCACTTGGCTTAGGTCTGTTTTACTCCCCCAATTACCATCGCCATTCGACGATTTAGCCAATTCATAACCGGTCAAGGTTACCGCTGCATCACCAGTATTCGCGATTTCTACCGCTTTATTATATGAACTACCTTCAACATACTGGGAAAGAATAATTTCAGCACTAGCATTGGCACTGAGCGCGCTAGCGATTGTCAGAGCAAGTAAAGAGGGTTTGATTAACGTGTCCATTGTCGTACCTGATATTTATTTGAATACAAACTAAGCCCTAAGCAGAGAGCCCACCATTTGCGCTTACTATCAGGCTTATTTATGAAACAAATAAGAAAGAACAACAAAAGCCGTGAAATCAATCACATGTGAATGTTAGAAATTATGCCAGAGCTGCTCATTTAAACAATTTTTGTAACAAATATGTCAATTAACCAAATCAAAGCCAATAGTTAGAGTCATTACTCGGCTTTATTTTTCTCATTATGTTATGTGGATTGAGCTATAGAATAAGCGATACAATCAATTACCGTAGTTGAAGTCAAACTCTACTCTTCACCTTGAAAGAACACGTGAATCTTACGTAGGCACTCCTCTATTGATATCTCCTCAACAATAGACATAAAAAAAGCCCCACCAATAGTGGAGCTCTAAAATCTAACTATCGTCGAAGTAGGGGCTACGGGCGAGTAACAAAACCTACCGCTTCGTATGCTTTTTTCAGTGTTACTGCAGCACGCTCAGACGCTTTTTCAGCACCGGCTTTCATTACTGCGTCCATGTAAGCACGATCAGCACGGATACGGTGGTATTCAGATTGAATCGGCTCAAGCATCTCAACCAATGCTGCGCCTACATCTTTCTTAAATGGACCGTACATTTCAACGCCTTGGTATTGTGCTTCGATCTCTTCGAACGTTTTACCCGTCGCCGCAGAGTACAGACCCATTAGGTTAGAGATACCTGCTTTGTTTTCCCAATCGTGAGCGATACGTGGTGGCGTTTCTGCATCCGTTTGCGCTTTGTTGATCTTCTTGATGATCGACTTAGGCTCTTCTAGCAGAGTAATTACGTTCTTACGGTTGTCATCCGACTTAGACATTTTCTTCGTCGCATCTTGCAGGCTCATTACACGTGCATTCACTGTTGGAATGTAAGGTTCTGGCACTTGGAAGATTGGCGTTTCAGGGCCGTAGATGTTGTTAAAGCGATTGGCGATATCACGCGCTAGCTCTAAATGTTGTTTCTGGTCGCTACCTACTGGCACCTGGTGCGCGCCGTAAAGCAGGATGTCTGCAGCCATCAACACTGGGTAGTCGTATAGGCCTACGTTTACGTCATTTGAGTGACGTGCAGACTTATCTTTGAACTGAGTCATACGGCTCAGTTCACCCATTTGTGTGTAACAGTTAAGAAGCCAACCAAGTTGAGCATGCTCTGGTACGTGTGACTGAACAAATAGCGTGCTCTTCTTTGGATCAACACCGACAGCAAGACAGATTGCTAATGCGTCTAGAGTCGCTTCATGCAACGCTTTCGGATCTTGGCGAACCGTAATTGCGTGAAGGTCTACAACACAGTATTGGCAATCGTAATCATCTTGCATCTGTTGCCATTGACGTAGAGCACCCAAGTAGTTACCGATACTTAGTTCACCAGATGGTTGAACACCACTCAATACGATGGGCTTGCTCATGGTTTTAATTCCTTTGCTTGTTCGCTAAGCTCGTTAACTTAGTTTATTAACGTAGTATCTGAAAAACTTAGCTTCTTAACTTTAAAATAGAAAAGCCGCACAGCTCTTCTGTACGGCTCATCCAGTGTACTCATTGATAAGTATTTTGCTAGTAGGTTAGCTAACTTTTGTCCGCTTTATGCTGAAACTAGAACGACATCTAGTAATTGCGCAATGTTGTCTGCGACATAGTCAGGGTTTGATGCTGAAATCGGCTCACCATGGTTATAGCCGTAAGTCAGACCAAACGAGTGACAGCCTGCATTCTTAGCCGCTTTGATGTCGTTGCTTGAATCGCCAACCATCAGCATCTCTTCAGCCTTCACATTGTGCTTTTCTAGCAACCAGTTCAGCGCCACTGGGTTCGGCTTTTTCTCTGGGAAAGAGTCGCCGCCCAACACATCAACAAAGTACTTATCGATACCGTGCTGCGCCAGAACGTCTGGTACAAATTTCGATGGCTTGTTGGTTACCAGCGCCATGGTGAAGCCCGCTTTGTCCAACTCAGCGAGTGTTTCTTTTACTGATGGATAAAGGTGACTTAGCTTATGGCCGCCCTGCTCGTAGAAATCATCAAACAGGATGCGCGCTTTCTTAAGAAGCTCAGGCTCTAGGCTTGGGTCAACCGTCAGGTTGCGGCTCAATGAACGTCCGATAAGAACATCAGCACCATTACCCACATAGTCGCGAACTTGTTCTTCGCTTACTGAAGAAAACCCTAGTTCCTGACAGGCTTGGTCAGCGGCGACAGCTAAATCAGGCACGCTATCTAACAAGGTTCCATCCAAATCAAAGGCGATCAGTTTTATTGAGCTTAATGACATCTTACTTTCCTATTTATAATTTTCGCCTTATGAGTTGAGCTATAAGACGTAAAAAAGGGGCCAATGAGCCCCTTAATCTAAATTTTTTTGATTTTAGGTCAACAGACCTTAGTTCTACTTTTATGCGTTAACTTTTGCAAGCTCTGCACGCATCTCATCAATCACTTCTTTGTAATCTGCTTGATTGAAGATAGCAGAACCGGCAACGAACATATCTGCGCCCGCTTCTGCAATTTCACGGATGTTATCAACCTTCACGCCGCCATCAATCTCAAGGCGGATATCACGGCCAGATTCGTCAATAAGTTTACGAACAGCGCGCAGCTTATCAAGAGTATGAGGAATGAAAGATTGACCGCCAAAGCCAGGGTTCACTGACATCAGTAGAATCATGTCGACTTTGTCTAGGATGTAATCAAGGCAAGAAAGTGGCGTTGCTGGGTTCAATACTACCCCTGCTTTACAGCCGTGTTCTTTGATTAGCTGTAGAGTACGGTCAACGTGCTCAGAGGCTTCAACATGGAAGGTAATCATTGATGCGCCGGCTTTAGCAAACTCAGGTACGATGCTATCCACAGGCTTAACCATTAGGTGAACATCGATAGGCGCTGTAATACCGTAGTCGCGTAGCGCTTTACAGATAGGAGCGCCAAAAGTCAGGTTCGGTACGTAATGGTTGTCCATCACATCGAAGTGCACAACATCAGCACCGGCTGCGAGTACTTTCTCTACGTCTTCACCAAGACGAGCAAAATCTGCAGACAAAATCGATGGAGCGATTAGAAAATCTTTCATACCAAACCTCTTAAGAGTGAGTAAATTGCGAATATCACCGCCTTGTGACCTCTCGTAACAAATACAAGACTCGATCCCAAGACTATTTGGTGTGCAATTCTACCTAAGCACCTAAGCAGATCCTAGCAGTTCGAAAGATTAGTTTATGAAAGTCCCCGTGAGTCACTCAATTTGATGAGTTCGAGGGTTATTCTGACTACTACAATTCTGTTGAAGCGTGTTGCTGGTTTTTCTCTTTATGAAAAAGCGCCAGTAACTCATCGACTTTATTGCGCCCTGCGCCATTACGGCTAATGGTGCGCTTAACCTTGACCACGTTTAGCTCCGCACCATGGTATAAACGGCGCGTTAAGGTGGTGTCATGGTTTGAAATCAAGACAGGGATGCCTCGCTCCATTGCCGCTCTTTCTGCAACATCAGCCAAGGCCGCTTGATCATCTAAGCTGAAGCCATTACCCGCGTAAGAGGTAAAGTTAGCAGTGCTAGACAATGGCGCATAAGGAGGATCACAATAAACCACACAGCCTTTACGGGCGCGGCTAAAGGTCTCACTGTAGCCTTCACAAACAAACGTCGCTTTTTTTGCTTTCTCAGAGAAAAACTCAAGCTCAGCTTCTGGGAAATAAGGTTTTTTGTAAGAACCAAACGGAACATTAAAACCACCTTTCTTGTTGTATCGACACAGGCCATTGAAGCCAAATCGGTTCATATACAAGAAAGCAAGCGAGCGATACATGACATTGTCGGTACCATTGAACTCAGCTCGAATATCTAAAAAGACTTCTTTGCGATTATTCTCAGGACAGAACCAGCGCTTCGCTTCAGAGATGTAAGTTTCAGGGTCAGTTTTAAGAAGGTTGTACAAGTTGATAAGATCGGGATTGATATCCGCAAGCAGGTACTGTTCAAAATCAGTATTCAAAAACACTGAGCCTGCACCGACAAACGGTTCTACCAATTTTCGAGCAGGTGGCAGGTGACGTTGGATGTCTTCAACTAGGCCATATTTACCACCAGCCCATTTTAGAAAGGCACGCTGCTTTTTCATTTACTGCTCTATCTATCAACTCAAAAATAAGGCTGCGGAATGTAACATATTTTGAGGCTAAGCTCAGGGTTATTTCGCACGTTCTATCTCTCGATGCACTTGATTCATCGATTTTGCCCAAGGTTCCAACTGTTGAAGTGGTTTTGATAAAGCACTTACCGCGTCTCGCGCCACTTGAATCGTTGGGTAATCTTGATAAGTGATGATAAACCACTTGGTATCGTTACGAAGTGTTGGGTAAATACGAACCTTGCCTTCGACTTCATATTCTTCAATAAAAGACTGAACATCTTCTAATGACGTCATCGCGCTCAACTGTAAGGTATACGCGCGTGGCGAGATAGCTTGTAACTCTTCACGAGCAAATGAGAAGGTGATCTTTTTCGTCGGCGGTGTTGATTCCGTTAGGTCAGCATCTTCATCAACTGAAGCTTGTGACTCGTTTTTCGCCGCATCAGGTTGCGCGCTAACCGCGGCACCTGTGTTTTCTTCAACGGCAGCATCAATCGAGCTGGTATCGGCACTTTTCGGCTTGTCATCCAATAACGCATCAACCACATCAGAAGTAATCACCACACGTTGCTGCTCTTGTTTCACTTCGCCAACACTGGCTGTACCTTCCACCACAACCGGTGGTAAAGATGAACTGTCATCGTCAGCACCTTGGTAACTCATGTCAGTGTCGGTTTCAGAATCAACCGAACCGTCGATTCCAGTTTGCTCTGTGCCATTTTCTACTTCAACCGTCGGGATAGCGGTCTGTTCTATCGGCGCAATGAGAGATTGCGCTTTATCATCAGGGGTTGGTTGACTAAACATCCACCAGTAACCGCCGCCGATAACAACTAACAACAACGCCACCACAATCGCGATATTGATAGGTGAACCAATGATTGAGCGAATAATAATCCTTTTTTCCACTTTCAATTCTCCTAAGGCCATTAACTCACCGGGCAAAGGTTGCGCTTTATTAAACGCACGTCGCACGCGAGTTTCAGACTCATCATCAACATATCGAATCACCAGTGATTCAAAGAAATGTTCAGCTTCGGGTTGGGATAGATTATCGATTTCTAGATCGATAGGCTTGTGTTGTTGACCGTAGCTCAGACGTGTTAACAGCGGGTCTAAATGGCCAGGTTCCGAGAAGAGAACGATATTGATCGTCCATTGAGGATTAGATTGAGCCTCAAGTACCAGCATCCACAGTTCGGATACTAAGAGTTCTGAGAGTCGGTGGGCATCATCGATAACGATAACCACATGACACGAATCTCCACCCAGTAACCGTGCAAGGCTATCTGATAAAGAGTCATGTTGATTAAAGAGTGGATCAGAAACAATCTGACTAAGAATAAGAGCTCGGTGTTGCTGATCATCTTGGCTTGGGTGACAAAGCAGTAAGCACTGATTCTTTTCTGTCGACCACGCCTCTAGATAACGCTGAGCTAACCATGAACGGCCAGAGCCAGTTTTACCAGCGACCGTGACTAGGTTTGAGCCAAAGTTAGTCAAAAGCTGTAAGCGTTCTAATAGCTCAACTTGAGATTCTAACTCTAATACTCTTAATTCATGAGCCAAACTCATTGGGGATCCCTACTGATAAGATCGATCAGTAAAACGCTTCAGTTGCCTAGGGGTTAACTAGGCAACATCACAACCAAATTTAAAGAGTACGGCAGAAATCAATCGCTTGTTTAATGATGTCTTGAGGCACATCAGCGACCACTTCAGCAGTACCAATACTTGTTGGCAATACCAAACGTAACTGACCAGACAGCACTTTTTTATCGCGCATCATGTGCTTCATAAAGTCTTCAAAAGACATGCTTTCTGGCGTATGGATTGGCAGTTTCGCATTCTTGAGTATAGAAATAATTCGCTCAAGCTGCTGCTGAGAGATCAGTCCCTGTAATTGAGCCGTTTTGGCTGCCATTACAGTACCTGAAGACACAGCTTCACCATGTAGCCAATTACCATAGCCTAGTTCTGCTTCAATCGCATGACCAAATGTATGACCTAGGTTCAATAACGCTCTAATTCCTGACTCTTTTTCATCGATAGCAACCACTTCAGCCTTAATTGCACAACAACGAGCAATTGCGGTGATCAGTGCTTGTTCATCAAGTTGATAAAGTTTCTCTAGATTCAGTTCCAACCAATCAAAGAAGGTTTCATCATAGATGATGCCGTATTTGATGACCTCAGCAATACCCGCTGCAAACTCACGCTCAGGAAGCGTTGATAAACAGTTTGTATCGATGATGACAGATTTTGGTTGATAGAAAGCGCCGATCATATTCTTGCCAAGGGGATGGTTCACTGCGGTTTTACCACCTACAGAGGAATCCACTTGAGAAAGAAGTGTCGTCGGGATCTGAATGAAATCAATACCGCGTTGGTAACAAGAGGCAGCAAAACCGACCAAATCACCGATAACACCACCACCTAAAGCAATCACCACCACATCGCGGCTGTAATTTCCTTCAAGCATGTAGCTCATCACTGAGTTGAACGTTTCAAGTGTTTTGTACTGCTCACCGTCTGGCAACTCTAAAAGAGAAGTTTGACAGCCTACTTGATCCAATAGCGATAAAATTTTATCGGCATAAAGAGGCGCTACTGTCACATTACTGATAACAACAACTTTCTGTTTACCTGACAAAAAAGAAAGGTACGCCGGGTGTTCAAATAACCCGGCGCCAATAGAGATAGGGTAGCTACGCTCAGCTAGATTGACCGTAATCCGTTCCATGGGTTTGCTCTCCGAAAAATGAACTTAACGTTCTTCTAGCATTTTTACGATCTGGTTGGCTACCACTTTTGCACTTTGGTCGTCAGTACGAACTGTGTAGTCCGCCACTTCTTCGTATAGTGCGTTGCGAGATACAGCTAGATCTTCTAGCACATCACGCGGGTTGTCTGTTTGAAGTAGAGGGCGTTTCTTGTCGCGGTTAGTGCGAGCAAGTTGCTTTTCAATTGTTGTCTCTAGGTATACAACAATGCCTCGTGCAGATAGACGGTTACGGTTTTCTTTGCTCAGTACTGAACCACCGCCTGTCGCAAGAACAATACCTTGTTCTTCTGTCAGGTCGTTGATTACAGATTCTTCGCGCTTACGGAAACCATCTTCGCCCTCAACATCAAAAACCCATGCGATGTCTGCGCCAGTGCGCTCTTCGATCACAGTGTCAGAGTCTAGAAACTCCATATGAAGTTGG
Organism: Vibrio sp. Evd11; assembly: GCF_900382755.1. Classification (NCBI taxonomy): domain Bacteria; kingdom Pseudomonadati; phylum Pseudomonadota; class Gammaproteobacteria; order Vibrionales; family Vibrionaceae; genus Vibrio; species Vibrio sp. Evd11. Next base: position 41,621 of record NZ_OSDX01000028.1, on the reverse strand, counting down.
GAAGCTAGGTGTCTACCAATTGTACTTTTGCCGGCGCCCATTGGGCCAACAAGAAAAATATTGCGTTTCTCAGCCATGTTTTTAGCAGTAATTTACAACGTTAATTCAATGACATCGCCACAAGGTAGGTCAGTACAAGTACTGAAATTAAAAGGCCCGTGGCACCGATTCCTCACAGATAATTCGTGATAAGACCCGAAATTATCAAGGTTAGGTGCCACTAATGCAACTTTATTTTTAATCTAATTGTTCATTACTGAATCACAACTTTGGGTGTGACAAAAATAAGTAGTTCACTTTTACCCACATTTTCATAGCTGCGACGGAACAATGCACCCAAAACTGGCAGGTCTCCCAACAGCGGAACTTTATCCACAGTACTGCTCACGCTGTGCTGGAATATCCCACCAAGCACGACAGTTTCACCATTATTAACAAGCACTTGCGTACCAATACGTTGAGTATCAATCGCCACAGCTTCTCCAGTTCCGGTTTTTACCACTTGCCCTGGTCTATCTTGAGTCACACTCAAATCCAACACCAAGCGATTGTCGGGCGTTATCTGCGGCGTCACCTTGAGACTCAATACCGCTTTCTTAAATGCGACCGACGTTGCACCACTTGAAGAGGACTCTAAGTAAGGGATTTCAGTACCTTGCTCAATATAAGCCGGCTTTTTATTGGTGGTAATTAAGCGTGGGCTCGAAATGATCTCAGCTTTCGACTCTTGTTGCAGTGCTGAGAGCTCAAGATCGAGCAATGTATCAGACCCCAACTTGGCCACCTGAAATGCAATACTCGAAGCGTTCGGTGACGTTGCCCCTAAGTTTACGTTGAGATAGTCATCTATCACGCTGCTGCCGCTATCGTCGTCATATGGCGTAATCGCTGATGGGTGGTTCCCTTCAATTGAACCACCAACAGTGAAGCTTCCGTTGGTTGAGGAAACGCCCCAGCGAACGCCAAGCTCATCAAGATTACCCTCAGTGACGGTTACAATACGCGCCTCTATCTGTACTTGCTTAACAGGAATATCTAGCGATTCAATGATGCCTCGTATCACCGCAATGTTTTCTTCCAATTCACGAATGAGCAGTGAGTTGGTTCTCTCATCAATAGTAATCGAACCACGCTCGGACAACATGCTGACTGCGCCTTCACCGCCAATCATGTCAGCAATGTCGGTGGCTTTTGCAAAGTTAATCTTGATGATTTCCGATTTAAGCTCCCCTAACTCCTCTTCTAAACGCGATTTCTCGAGCGCTTGCTGCTCTCGAAGATCGAGTTCCGCTTTCGGCGCAACCAAGATGACATTGCCATCAACACGCTTATCCAAACCTTTAACTTGCAAGATAATGTCGAGAACTTGCTGCCAAGGTACGCCATCTAAGCGTAACGTCAGGTTTCCGGCTACCGAATCAGACACGACGAGATTGAAGTCGTTGTAGTCGGCAATCAACTGTAGGACATTTCGTACTGGGATGTCTTGGAAGTTAATCGATATCAGCTTACCCTCTTTCTCTAGAACGCTTTTTTCTTTGGTCGCTTCATCGATAACGGGTTTGCTGATCACCACCTCAATAAAGCGCCCCTTTAAGTTGTATTCATACTGATAGTCATTGCTAATCGTCGCGAGAAGCCGAGTGCTGGGTGTCTCTTTATAGACTTCAATCCCTTCAACCAAGGTAGCGAAATCCTTCACATCCAGTAGGTAGAGCTTGTCATCATCAACCTCAGTATTGATTAACTCGATACTTAACCCTTCCTGAGCACGCTGCACATCGACCACCGCAGTGGTGGTGGCTAGCTCAATAATAATGACGGCGTCTTTATCCTTATTAACCCTAAAATCAATATTCTCTAATTTATTTGGTAGGCTCTCTGCATAACTGAATACGCTAAAAACCAACATCACAGACACAGCAAAACCTTGTAGAGCCTTGCTCACTAATCTACTTATTCCTTTAATCATATTTACATCTCATATCCACATCATGTGACATTGGTTTACTTCAGAGCCAGCCTAACGTTGCGCTTGTGCCAACAACCTAAGCCATCTGGAAGAGTTTCATTAATCTGAACGTACTGGCTCGTCACCTTAGTAACTCGGCCATTGTTTAGGCCGATAAACTGGCCTTTCTTGACGTTTACCACGTTGCCTTTGGGTGTTTGCACTAAGCCGAACACGCTTGATCCACTGCCCATCACGCCTCTTAAACGAAGCTTACTCAGCGGGTACTTCTCTAACTTGCCATTACGAGAACGGGCGCTGGGTTGCCAGCAGTCTGTCTTAACCAAGGGTTGGTTTTGCACGATGGCTTCTTTAGGCAGTTCAAAGGGAGGACGAAAAGTGCGGCGCTGATAAGTCGCCGCCGTAAATTCAGTTGCTGGGACAAGTTGCTCGACGTCTTTTCTCGCCTTGGCTTCAACCTGCGTCACAAAGTCTTGTAGTGAGTCTTGATTCGCTTTGCAGCCAGATAGCGCAAGCAGCAACACGAGTGAGTAAAACGCGCTATTGGGTTTCATCATTGACCTCCGATTTAAACTGGTAGGTATAAGCTCGAACCCTAAAGTGCAGCGTGCTGCTTTCTTGGCTGACTCGCTGCCAATTCACATCATCAAAACTAATGATGCGCGGCAGTTTGGCGATAGCAGCCGAGAAGTCGCCGATCTCGTGATAGTCACCCGTCAGCTCGATATTGAGCGGTAAACGATAGAGAAACTCCTTATTCTGCTTTTGTCCCCAATCGATTCGAGTAAAGGTCAGCGAATTATCCAAGCCGAGTTCATTCACAGACGCCAACATACTGGCCAGCTCTTTTTGAACGGGCAGTTGCTCTAACAGATAATCGTAACGGCTAGTCAGCTCATCCAACTGGCTCTGAAGCTTCGGTAGAGCTGCGACCTTATTGGCTTTAATCCTTAAAGTGGCTTTCAAGGTCTGCTCTTGCTGCTTCAATTGTTGCAGTTCATCATCCATTGGCATGATGTAGAACCAAACGCCAACGCCCTGAATCAAGATCATCAGCAATAGAACCACCGCCAGTTGAGGCAGTAGCGGCCATTCAGTGATCTCATCGACATCAAGGTCTTGCAAACTGACCATATTTTGAAAACTAGCCATGGTTTGCCCTCTTCTCTTTTATCTTCGCGGTTGTGCTCTCTGCGGTTGTGTTGTCTAAAGAAACAGAGCTAAACACAAAAGAGACCTTGAAAGTCTGGAACTCCTTATTGAAGCGCTTGCGGTTATGAACAATAGAATGCATCTCGACACTTTCAAGTGACTTAGAGCGCTCCAAGTTATCCAACATAGTCGCAAGGCGAGCGGTACTGTCGCTGATGCCCGACATTTCAATCTCTTGACCATTCATCTTTATCTTGTCGACATAGACGCCCTCAGGAATCAGCTCTGGCATCAAGTTCATAAAGTCAGTGGTCTTATTGCGACCAAGCTGTAAGGACTCCACAACGTCGAGCCGAGTCAGGATCGCTTTATGTTCTTGCTCCGCGACTTTCAGTGATTGGATTTGTCGGTCGAGTTGGGCAATGTATTGCTTTAGGTAAGTAAGACGCGCTTGCTGCTTGTCTTGCTGAGCATGGAAATAGTTGCCCACCGCCCATTGCCCTGCAAGCGCGATGATGACGCCAAGGATTACTAGGTGGATAAAACGCTTCTTGTGCTGAGCGCGAATCTCATCACGCCAAGGCAACAGGTTAATTTGATGCAACATGCTTTCCTCCCTGCCATTTAAGCCCGCTCATCGCCATACCAGCCGCAATTCCAAAATGTTGCCAGTCCATCGGCAGTCGGTATCTCTTGGCGACCTTATTCTCAAAAAGAGATAAAGGGTTTAGCGACTCACAGCTCAGCTGAAAGTGACGCTCTAGCTCTTCAGTGACCATCGGGATGCTCGCTCCCTCACCCATCAGCCAGATCCCTGAGATCGGTTGAAGCGCATTGACCGAGGAATAGAGCTGCAACTGACGCTTAAGCTTTTCAATCAAGTTAACAATGAACTTATGTGTCTCCTCTTCGGTGCCGAATACGCTCTCGATATCATCAAGGGTGTCAGTGCTACGGAGATCTTGGGTACCAAAAGCAATATCTTTATAAAACGGGGCTGAACCTTGTGGAATAATGCCTAACGATGTTTGGTCGACACCCACATCCACCAGCAACCAATTACCCTTTTCTGGATACATGCGCGAAGCCAACTGCCAGATATTGAGTAACCCATGCGCCTGCGTATCCACCACTACAGGTTTAAAACCAGCCTTGGTTAAAGCATCCGCTCGACTCTCTACTACTTCTTTACGAGTGGCGTACACCTGATAACTGCTTGTCGATCCTTTACCAAATCGTTTGTCTTCCAGCTTTACAAAATCTAAACTCAGCTCCTCGATAGGAAAGGGAGACTGGTGAGCAAAGGTTTGATAGATAGAAAACTCTTTTTCTCTGTCTTCTAACTCACTCTCTATTTGCAGTACTTTACTGATTACTGTGTTATCAGGTACCGAGATGGCGACGTTACGACAGCCAAAAGGCAGTTCTTTCCTAAGTTCTTTAAGTTTCTTAACAGTTTTCTGATACTCCAGAGTATGGTTAGCTGTAAAAATGTCGTCCGAAATCGGCAGCTCTTTGTATCCCACTAGGGCATACAACTCCCCCACGGGTTTTAGTACCACGGCTTTGATGCTGTGATGATTTATATCTATACCTGTAATTAATGATGAACCCATGTGACCTAGCTCCTGAAGTGCCAAGCATTTCGTTGATTATCTAGGGGTTGTGATTATTAGTTAAATAAGCGTTAATAAACGAAAGCTAAGTTTTTAGCCTAGAGTACAAGGGTTTGCTGCTTATCAGCCTTAACTAATCAGGGATTATCCGGTGAAGTTCATAAAGCGATTATTCATATTTACATTGATTTGCATGATTCTTGGAGTCAGTACAATTTTCGGGTTTTATTATTACGTAAAACCAGAGTTACCTGATGTTGCCACTTTGCGTGACGTAGAACTCCAAACGCCAATGCAAGTCTTCAGTCAAGACGGTAAGTTGATCTCTCAATTTGGTGAAAAACGTCGCAACCCAGTGACTTATGACGAGATACCTCGCCACCTTGTTGAAGCCCTGATTGCTACCGAAGACAGTCGTTTCTACGAGCACCCAGGTATTGACCCAATTGGTATTACTCGTGCTGCGATCGTGGTTGCGATGTCAGGATCCGCAAAACAAGGTGCGAGTACCATTACTCAGCAGCTTGCGCGTAACTTCTTCTTATCTAATGAGAAAAAGGTCATGCGTAAGATCAAAGAGATCTTCATTGCGATCCACATTGAGCAATTGCTTAGCAAAGAAGAGATCATGGAGCTGTACGTCAATAAGATCTTCCTAGGCCACCGTTCATATGGCTTTGGCGCTGCTGCACGCGTTTACTTTGGTAAAGACCTCCCTGAACTGACTCTTAGTGAAATCGCTACGCTTGCTGGTATGCCAAAAGCACCATCAACCATGAACCCTATCTACTCTCTTGAGCGCGCGACAAACCGTCGTAACGTTGTCTTACGCCGTATGTTAGACGAGCAATACATCACTCAAGAAGAATACGACCAAGCTCGCAATGAAACTCTGGTATCAAAATACCACGGTGCAGAGATTGAACTCAGCGCACCATATGTTGCTGAAGTCGCACGTGCTTGGATGGTAGAACGCTACGGCGAAGCTGCTTATACATCAGGCATGAAGGTCTACACGACCGTCGATTCAAAACTACAAAAAGCCGCTAACCAAGCCGCGATTAAAAACTTACTTGGCTACGATGAACGTCACGGCTACCGTGGAGCTGAAAAAGTATTGTGGCAAACTGAGCAATCAGCTTGGGATCATGAACAAATCGTTAAGCACCTTAAGTCTCAACCAACCTATGGTGACCTTGTCCCTGCCGTTGTGACGGACGTTGATGCAAAAAGCGCACAGATTTGGGTTAAGAACCAAGGCAAGGGCTCTATCGAATGGCAAGGCATGAACTGGGCACGTAAGTTCTTGACGGATAATCGTCAAGGCCCTGCCCCATCTCAAGCAAAAGAGATTCTTGCGGTTGGTGAACAGATCTGGGTTCGCCATGAAGCAATAACAGGAGACGAAGTCTCTGAAGAGCCAACAGAAGAAGCAACGACGGAAACTGAAACACCGGTTGTATGGCGACTAAGCCAAGTACCAAATGCGAACACCGCTTTTGTTGCAATGAACCCGAACAACGGCGCGGTATTGTCGATGGTGGGTGGCTTTAACTTTGTTCACAACAAATTCAACCGTGCGACGCAATCTATTCGCCAGGTGGGTTCTGGTATCAAACCATTTATCTACTCAGCGGCGATTGATAAAGGCCTAACGTTGGCATCACTGATCAACGATGCGCCTATCAACCAATGGGATAAGAGCCAAGGTACAGCATGGCGACCAAAGAACTCACCACCGACTTACGTGGGTCCAACTCGTTTGCGTATTGGCTTGGCTCAATCTAAAAACGTAATGGCAGTACGTGTATTGCGTCAAGTAGGCCTAGATAATACTCGTAACTACCTAACTCGATTTGGTTTTGATATTGACGAAGTACCGCGCTCTGAAACCATTGCTCTAGGTGCGGGTAGCTTAACGCCAATGAAAGTAGCACAAGGTTACTCAGTATTCGCTAATGGCGGCTACTACGTTGAACCTTTCTACATCAGCCGTATTGAAACACCCTATGGTGAGACTGAATTTGAAGCGACACCGAAAGTGGTATGTAAAGACGATTGCCAACAGCCAATGACTGCAGACCCAATGGCGGATGAATTTGCAGAGCAAGACGTTGATGCCAAAGTACAATACGCACCTCAAGTTATCTCTGAGCAGAACGCATTCCTTGTTCGTGAAATGATGTACAGTAACATCTGGGGTGGCGGTGATTGGAGCGCAGGTACTGGTTGGAACGGTACAGGTTGGCGTGCACAACCGTTGAAGCGTCGTGACATTGGCGGCAAAACCGGTACCACCAACGATTCGAAAGATACTTGGTACAGCGGTTACGGCCCAGGCATGGTTGCAACGGTATGGGTTGGTTTTGATAACCACAACCGCAACCTAGGCAGAACCAAAGCGAACTCTAATCTTGGCAAGAGCCAGATTACTGGTGCAGAAGCTGGCGCGAAAACAGCAGAACCTGCATGGGTTGATTTCATGGGCACAGCGTTAGCGGGTGTTCCTGCGCAGCGTAAAGAGATTCCGGAGAACATCGTTCGTGTTCGTATCGACCGTGAAACTGGCTTACTGACCAACAAGTTCGACAGCTCATCGATGTTCGAGTATTTCGAGAAAGGCACTGAGCCAACCGAGTACATTACTGAACGTTTCAACGATGACATCTACTCAACCTCATCAGGTGAAGCAGTAGAAGAGCTGTTCTAACTAGGGTTTGTAGAACCTAGTAACATGAACCAACAAAAAAGGGTTGATATGAATTCATATCAACCCTTTTTTTATATCTATAATCTTATCTATCTACGATTTAAATTAAATGGCTAAACAGCTTTATCTAATTGAGTTCGGATAGCCTCAGCCAATTGCTCAAAGCGCCCCTTTAGCGGAGAACCCGGTCGGTAAGCAACAACAATACGACGTGAAGGCGTTGGGTTAACCGCAGGCACATAACACACACCATCTTTCTGCTTTTCTTTGGGTACCGATAGCTGAGGTAACAAAGTAATACCCGCTCCAGCCGCTACCATATTACGCAGCGTTTCTAAGCTGGTCGCTTTAAAACGTTCATCATCTTTTGCTCCCGCAGCAAAACAGAAGCCCAAGGCTTGGTCTCGTAAGCAGTGACCATCTCCTAGTGCAAGTACGGTTTGTCCATTTAACTGCAACATATCGACAGTGTCTTGCTGAGCCCACTCATGACCACACGGTACAGCAACACTTAATGGCTCGTCATAGACATCAATCTCTTTGAACGCCGCCGTTTCATCAACCGCAGCCAGCACCAAGCAATCAAGCTTGCCATCTTCTAGTTGGCTCACTAACTGATGGGTCTGCGCTTCGTGCAGGTAAAGCTCAAGATCTGGGAAACTCTCTTTTAGATGAGGAATAATCTTTGGCAAAATGTACGGGCCAACGGTAGGGATAAAACCAATGTGCATTGGCCCCGTCATCGCTTCACCGTGTCCGCTCGCCATATCTTTAAACGTCTTTACCTCGTTGAGAATGCGCTTGGCTTGTTCAACAAGTTGTAAACCTGATTCTGTAAATATTACCTTCCTTGGGCTACGCTCGGTTAACTGAAGTCCAATTTCATCTTCCAGTTTGCGTATTTGACCGCTCAATGTCGGCTGACTTACAAAGCACGCTTCTGCTGCTTTTCGAAAATGTTTGTGCTCAGCGAGCGCCACCAAGTATTCAAAGTCACGAATGTTCATGCTCAGTCTCTTACCTCAGGTTTAATAAGAACAAGGGTTTTAATAGAAACATTTAAAAGAAAAATGCTCTTGATAGAATTTACCTATCAAAACCATAACATCAAACGATTAGAGCTATCAAAGGATTTATCTAATAATGGGCTCAACGAAACGAAACAGAGCAAAGAAAAACGTTATGCTCTGATAGAAAAAAATTAAAATACTATTTAAGGAAATCAATATGTTTGCATCTAAAGAAGGTCAATCAATCCCTCAAGTAACATTCCCAACTCGCCAAGGTGATGCATGGGTTAACGTAACGACGGAAGAGCTATTCAAAGACAAGACAGTTATCGTATTCAGCCTACCAGGTGCGTTTACACCAACATGTTCTTCAAGCCACCTACCTCGTTACAACGAACTGCACTCAGTGTTCAAAGAAAACGGCGTTGATGACATCCTTTGTGTTTCTGTAAACGACACGTTCGTAATGAACGCGTGGAAAGCAGACCAAGAAGCTGAAAAAATCACATTCATCCCAGATGGCAACGGTGATTTCACAGACGGCATGGGTATGCTAGTTGAGAAAAACGACATCGGCTTTGGCAAACGTTCATGGCGCTACAGCATGCTGGTTAAAAACGGCGTGGTAGAAAAAATGTTCATCGAAGAAGACGTACCAGGCGACCCGTTCAAGGTTTCTGATGCTGATACTATGCTTAACTACCTTGCTCCTGAGCACAAAGAGCAAGAGTCAATCACAGTATTCACTAAGCCAGGCTGTCCTTTCTGTATGAAAGCGAAACAAAACCTAATCGACAAAGGTCTAAACTACGAAGAAGTGGTTCTAGGTAAAGACGCAACAACAGTAAGCCTACGTGCAATCTCTGGTCGCACAACCGTTCCTCAAGTATTCATCGGTGGCAAACACATCGGTGGTAGCGAAGAATTAGAAGCTTTCCTAGGTTAATCACTTAGTCGCTAATAAACGCCTAGCAATTAAATAACCTAAGTAATACCAGCTAACCCACCCTCTTGTGGGTTAGCGATTCCAAACCACTCTTATCTGAGCTTTGGAAAAAGAGACAGCTTCTGACTCGCTAACTTTTAACTAACCTATAGTTAATTAAAAGAAGAGTTAGCAACAAGAAGCAGTTAGTAACAAAAAGCTAAATCACAAGCGAAACCTAATAAAACAGAATCACAAAACAGACCCGCAATCCTGACTCTTAAAAAATCACCAGAGTTGGAGGGGTTCGTTCACACTAAATTTAGCCATTGCGAGAAAATTATTATGAAACAAGTCAATGTAGATGTAGCAGTTATCGGGGGCGGTACGGCAGGTCTAGGTTCTTACCGCGCTGCAAAAGCACACACTGACAGTGTCGTGATGATTGAAGGCGGCCCTTACGGTACAACCTGTGCTCGTGTTGGTTGTATGCCATCTAAACTGCTTATTGCAGCTGCAGAAAGCGTACATCACATCGAGAAAGCTCCGGCTTTTGGCGTTCACCCACAAGGTGATATCGTGATTAACGGCCGTGAAGTGATGGACCGAGTGAAGTTTGAACGTGACCGTTTTGTTGGTTTTGTTTTAGAAGGCGTTGATGAAATCCCAGAGCAAGACAAGGTCTCTGGCTACGCAAAGTTTTTAGACGACAACACGCTACAAATCGATGACCACACGGTTGTGACCGCTAAGCGTATTGTTATCGCAACAGGTTCTCGCCCTGCATACCCTGCAGTTTGGAATGAACTTGGCGATCGCCTAATCATCAATGATGACGTATTCAGCTGGGATGACTTACCAGAATCAGTTGCGGTATTTGGCCCGGGTGTTATTGGCCTAGAGCTTGGTCAGTCACTACACCGCTTGGGTGTGAAAACAAAACTGTTCGGTTTAGGTGGTCAAGTTGGCCCAGTAACCGACCCAGAGATCATGGCTTACGCAGACAAAGCCTTCAATGAAGAGTTCTACCTAGATGCCGACGTAAAAATCGAAAGCATGAAGCGTATTACCACTGAATCAGGTGAGGCGCGCGTCGAAATCCAGTTTATCAATAAAGAAGGTGAACTAGAAACTAACGTCGTGGAATATGTACTTGCAGCAACAGGTCGTCGTCCAAATACCGACAAGCTTGGCCTAGAGAATACCTCTCTTGAGCTTGATGAGCGTGGTGTTCCAATTGCCGATCACTACACGCTACAAACATCACTGCCATCAGTATTTATTGCCGGTGATGCAAGCAACCAACTGCCTCTACTGCATGAAGCAGCAGACCAAGCACGTATTGCGGGTGATAATGCAGGTCGCTTCCCTGAGATTCGCGCAGGCTTACGCCGCTCTAAAATCTCTGCGGTATTCTCTGACCCACAAATCGCAATGGTGGGTGAAACATACAAAGAGATCATAACTCGCTTAGGCACATGTGGTTGTTTCGCAACGGGTGAAGTGTCTTTCGAGAACCAAGGTCGCTCACGAGTGATGCTACGCAACAAAGGTATTCTGCACGTGTACGGCGAGCAAGGTACAGGTCGCTTCCTTGGTGCTGAGATGATGGGACCAAACGCAGAACACTTGGCTCACTTGCTCGCATGGGCACACCAAAACAAGATGACGGTTTCTGAAATGCTAGACATGCCGTTCTACCACCCAGTAATTGAGGAGGGTGTAAGAACTGCCCTACGTGACCTGAATGCGAAACTGCACCTAGGTCCAGAGATGGTGAAACACTGCCTAGATTGCGGCCCTGGTTGTTAATCTCGGTGGATTGAGACAAAATACATAGATTAGATACTAAAAAGGAAAGCCATTGGCTTTCCTTTTTGTTTATGGCAACGAGCAAATAACAGATTCTCGATAACGCTCCTTCGTCGCTACCGGGAATGACGATAATTTATTTATTCAACTAAACCAAAACTTAACCGTCATTCCAGAACCGAGGAACGAGGTATCTGGAATCTCTTAATGCCATTGCTTGTATCTAAAGACTTAGCTATTACTTCTCAGCAGCAATCACAGAGATCTCAACCAGTAGCGCTTCACGAGCCATGTCGCCAGTCACACATGCGCGAGCTGGAGCGTGACCTTCAGGTACCCATGCATCCCATACTGCGTTCATTTCTTGGAAGTCTTTCATGTCTTTCAAGTAAATCGTTGCTGACAGCATGTGCTCTTTGTCGCTGCCTGCTTGTTCAAGTAGTGCTTCTACTTTATCTAGCATTGTCTGTGTCTGTTCTGTGATGTCTTTGGTTGCATCAGCACACACTTGGCCACATAGGTAGATAGTACCGTTGTGTTTAACAATACGGCTCATGCGTTGCTTCGTTTCTTGGCGCTCAATCATCGATCTTCTCTCTCTATGTCACCGTGATCCAATATCTTGTGACGTGGTATTATCAAGGCAACAAGCATAACGCGAATTAAGCCTAAGATGACATGTGTTCATTGCAATAAAAATGAAAAAATCTTCAACAAACTCGGTCGCTGCCAACGTTGCATGAACCAGCTAATGGTGTTGTCGCTAGTAAGTTGGGGAGCATGGTGGTTATTTTTCAGAGAAGACCCGAAAACCATTAATGCCATCTCCTTGGTGATGGCCGCGTTGGCATTCAGTAGTTTGCTGTCACTACATTGGATAATGAAATTTGTGGTGCTGCCTTTAAGGAAGAAGAAGCGTTAGTAGAAAGGCTTTATTCGATAAACGATAATGGCTAGATGTTCGATTCAATGACCCAATAGTGCTTCGATTTAACGACCCATCCTCATTTCCCAAACAGCAGATAGAAAAAAGCCCCAGAACCAATCGATTCTAGGGCTTTCTTAGAAAATTCTAAGAAAAAGCAGTGGTACTTTAATAGACCGGACTTTTCTTAGTTTGTTCCCAAAAAAGATCAGATTTTTGATCTTTTTTTTAGGGGCTATAAAATCAATGCCTTATGCAACATTCACCTTAGCTATAATCTGCTCTACCAAATTCACTTCCAACGCCACTTCATCACATGCATGTTGACGAGGACACTGGTCGCAATCTTTCAGTACCTTCTCAGGTAGCAAAGATTTCGATGTTGGTAAGAAGTCATGCTTCATGAAGAACTCAGGAGTACGAGTCAGCACAAACACCTTCTTAATGGCCATTTGTCGTGCTTTCTCAACCAAGTGCTGCACAATCGCGGTACCCTGCCCTTGACCTTGCCAGCCAGCTTCAACACCTAACGAACGGATTTCCGCTAAACCAGAGTCATACACATAGAGTGATGCACAACCCGTCACCTCGCCATGATGCTCAGCGACCGCAAACGAGCCAATATCACGCACCAACTCATTACGAGAACGCGGTAGGTTTTCACCTAGGTTAGCCCAGTAGGCCACCATGCCTTCCAATGATTCGATATCGGTCAAACGAGCCGGACGAACTTTAACAATGGAAGTATCACGCTGTGATAAACGCTTCTCAGCTTGGTCAACCGCGTAAGCGACTTGCTTCGGTGATACGCCACCCAGCGCGCTACGTTTCTCAAGACACGATTCAATGGTCAAGATGTCATACACATCATCTTCAATCACCTCAGAGAACTCTTTCATCTCTGCGATGGTTAATTCTTCTAATGCACAGCCTTTAGCAATCGCAGCAACTACCGTCACACCGACAATATGGTGAGCTTCACGGAAAGGAATGCCTTTCGCTACTAGGTAATCAGCCAATTCTGTTGAGTTTGCATAACCTTGCTTCGCCGCTTCAAGTGTACGTTCGCCGTTCACTTTAATGCCATCAAAACAAAGAGCAGCCATTTCCATACAATCATTCCAAGTGTCTAAAGCGTCAAACAGACCTTCTTTATCTTCTTGCATATCTTTGTTGTAAGCCAAAGGCAGTGCTTTCACTGTCATCATCATTGCGGCTAATGAACCGTATACACGGCCAGTTTTACCACGGATAAGTTCTAGCGCATCCGGGTTTTTCTTTTGTGGCATCAGAGACGAACCTGACGTCACGGTGTCTGCTAACTCGATGAAGTTTGATTCACCTGAGTTGTAGAAAATCATATCTTCTGCAAGACGTGAAAGGTGAAGCATTGAGATAGATGCAATCGACATCAGCTCCATCACATGGTCACGGTCAGAAACTGAATCTAGAGAGTTACGCGTTGCACGACGGAAACCTAAGTTGTGAGCTAACTCTTCACGGTCCATCGGGTAAGCGGTTCCTGCAAGGGCACCAGAACCCAGCGGACATGTATCTAGACGCTTAATCGCATCATTCAAACGAGAATAATCACGCTCAAGCATTTCAACGTAAGCCAAGCACCAGTGAGCAAAAGTTACCGGCTGAGCACGTTGAAGGTGAGTATAACCAGGAAGTACGGTTTCTTGATGCTGAGAAGCAACGTTCACCATTTGGCTTTGCAGGCGATCAAGCGCTAGCAACAGTTGATTACCTTGCTGACGGCACCAAAGCTTAAGGTCAGTCGCTACTTGGTCATTACGAGAACGGCCAGTGTGAAGTTTTTTGCCCAAATCACCGACTTTACCGATAAGTTGTTGCTCAACCCAGCTGTGAATATCTTCCGCATCAGAACGTAAGATCTGTTCAGGATCTTCCATCACTTCGAGTTTTAGCTCGTTCAGTGCAAGCTCTAGTCTTTGCTGCTCTTCTTCTGTTAGAACATTGACCGACTGTAGAGCCTTTGACCAGGCAATAGAGCCCACAATGTCTTGCTCAGCCAATCGGTAATCAAAACGAAGAGAATCGTTAAAATCTTTGAACCGCGTGTCTGCTGCTTGGGTAAATCTACCGCCCCATAATGCCATTGTGTATCTCCTAATTGCACAGTGCTCACTGTTTTTTGCAAATGATAATTCTGATTAAGATTCAGTATTTTTCTGATGGTTTAAACTTACGGCAATTCAAAATGAAAATAAAGTATTAATTCATTATTTTCACATATTTATTCACCAGAAGATCATTCCATTGATTATTTTCAGCGTGGAGCGCGAATTATATGTCATTCAATGGTAAAAGCTGAAGCTGATTTATTAAGCGAATAGAAAACAAAAAGCCCATTCACTGTTTAGTAGTAAATGGGCTTTGCATAATAATGTCGGTTTACTGGCCTTTAACCTTACGCTAAAGGCTAGCTCGCTAACTCATTGTTAGGATTACTTTTGGCTATTCAAAGCACGGATACGGCTTGATAGCGAGTAAAGACGGATGAAGCCTTCAGCGTGGCTTTGGTCGTAAACTTCATCTTCACCAAAGGTTGCAAACTCTTCTGAGTACAGGCTGTTGTCAGAACGCTTCTGAGTCACCGTTGCGTGGCCTTTGTAAAGTTTGATAACCACTTCACCATTCACGTCTTGTGCTAGCTCATCTGTTGCTGCAAGAATTGACTTACATAGCGGAGTGAACCAACGACCGTCGTATACAAGGTGAGAAGCCTTAACACCCAGTTCTTCACGGAATTCGAACGCCGCTTTATCCAGAACCAGTTGCTCTACTGCACGCAGTGCTTCCATCATGATCGTGCCACCCGGAGTTTCGTAACAACCACGAGACTTCATGCCAACAAGACGGTTTTCTACGATATCGATACGACCAACACCATGCTTCGCACCCTTCTCATTTAGGTAAACCAGCGCGTTGTATGGCGTCATTGTTTCGCCATCAACCGCTACCACTTCACCTTTTTCAACTTTAAGCGTCACTGTTTCAGATTCGTTTGGCGCTTGCTCTGGGTCTACAGTCCAAGCCCAGCAATCTTCATCCGGTGCGTTCCATGTATTTTCTAGAACGCCACCTTCTGTAGAGATGTGCCATGCGTTTGCATCACGCGAGTAAATCTTAGTAAGAGAAGCGGTACAAGGGATGTTACGCTCAGCTAGGTAATCTAGACACTCTTCACGGCTCACTAGATCCCATTCACGCCAAGGTGCAATTACGTGTAGGTCTGGTGCTAGTGCAGCAAATGCACCTTCAAAACGAACTTGGTCATTACCCTTACCTGTACAACCGTGACATAGTGCATCTGCACCTACTTTACGTGCAACTTCAACCTGTGCTTTCGCAATGATTGGACGCGCCATTGAAGTACCTAGCAAGTATTTACCTTCGTAGTAAGCACCTGTTTTAAGCGTTGGGTAAATATAATCTGCCACCATCTCTTCTTTAAGGTCAGCGATGTAACACTCAGACGCACCAGAAGCTTTTGCTTTCTCCTCAATACCAATCAGCTCTTCATCGCCTTGGCCTACATCAGCAACAAATGCGATAACTTCACAGTCATAGTTCTCTTTTAACCATGGAATGATTACTGATGTGTCTAGACCGCCAGAGTAGGCTACTACAACTTTCTTTACGTTAACTTTGCTCATTTTCTTTCTCCTAATTTCCATACTGCACATGGCGGTCAGCGTTGGAAATGACTTTAATAATTATATGTTTAATCTGTTTATCTAAATTCTTTAGTAGTCACTCGTTGTGAGGCCTACTGAGGTAAAAACTGTGTTCCTATGCTCTTACCTGAAAAAAGTTGTGTCAGCTTGTCTGGGTATCGCCAAGTAGCGACTTCGATTGGTCGTCCAAGGTCGTTAGCGGCTTCTAGTGCGGCTTTAACCTTAACGATCATGCCGTCAGTAATGACTTTACCGGTGATGAGGTCATCGGATTGTTGTTGATTAAGGCTTGGAATCAGGTGCCCTTTACCATCCAACACTCCACTTACATCAGAAAGCAGTACCAGTTCAGCATCAAGCGCACCTGCAACGGCAACCGCGGCTTGATCAGCATTAACGTTCATCAGTTGTCCTTGATCAGTGAGACCAATAGAACTAATGATTGGCAATGCACCAGCATTAAGGATCGCTTGCAGAACGGTTGAGTCGCCCGGCTCAGCTTTACCTACTGCACCCAATTCAGGATTCAGCTCGCTGACTTTACATAAACCACCGTCTGCTAGGCTCAAACCAACGGCGTTGATACCGTCTTTAATCGCCTGACCTTGAAGTAATTTATTCGCTGTACCTGCTAGCGCGCCAGCAATCACAGGGATCTGATCATAAGGAGTAACACGTAGCCCCTCTTTCTTAACCGTTTCGAGGTTCAACTTATTCATCAAATTATCAACAAGGTAGCCACCACCGTGAACAATCACGATTGGTCGTTGTGCCTGTTGTTGGTAAGCAGAGATAGCACCAAATAACTTGCTAAGTGTTTCACCACAAGATAGCGCAGCGCCACCTAACTTTATGATTAATGGTTGATTATTAAGGCTCATATCTAGATTTCCTTACACTAACGCAGTTAATGGCGCAAAACCATAACGTAAATTTAAACACTGCATCGCTTGGCTAGATGCACCCTTTAATAAGTTATCAATCGCTGAAACAACGATGATGTGTTGACCTTGAACCTTCCAACCTAAATCGCAGAAAGGTGTCTGTTCTACATCTTGAATTCTTGGCAATGTCTCTTCGAGTAATCTCACGGCTGGCTTACCTTGATAAGCTTGCTCGAAGGCGTCTTGTATCTGTTGTTCTGTCACACAGTCAGCCAGTTTCATGGTAATGGTCGCTAAAATGCCACGCTTAAAGTTGCCGAGGTGCGGGGTGAAAATCACATCACACCCTAGATGTGCAGCCATTTCAGGTTGATGACGGTGGTTAAATACACCATAAGCTTGCAGGCTTACTTCGCAGAAGCTGTTGACCATAGTCGCCTTACGACCGGCTCCAGTAACGCCACTAGTCGCGTTAATCACTGGCCATTGGTTCTCATCCAGTAACTTTGCTTCAACTAAAGGCTTAATCGCCAGTTGTGATGCGGTTGGGTAACAACCCGCTACTGCAACAAGCTGAGCTTCTTTTATTTCTTGTTCGTTCCATTCAGCTAAACCGTAAGCCGCTTTGTCTAGCCATTGTTCGTGTTGATGTTCAAAACCGTAAAACTCTTGATAGAAGTTTTCGCCTTTAACTCTGAATGCACCCGATAGGTCGAACACTTGGCAATCGTTCTCAAGGAAGATTGGCGCTAGGTCGTGACTTACCTCGTGTGCAGTGGCTAGGAAAATCACATCCGACTGCTTAGCTACTTCTTCTGGATTCGTTAATGGCTGCACTGGCATATCAATCAAGCCAGCTAACTTACCGTGCAGTGCCGCAATAGGTTTACCTGCGTCTACACTATTGGCTGAGACATATAAACCTGATAGCGTGAGCTCAGGGTGTCTGTTTATCATTAGAGCCAGTTCTGCTCCTGTGTAGCCGCTTGCGCCAATGATCGTGGTTTTCAACATCTCAACACATCCATTCTTGAGGTAAGTTACATTTCAAATTTGACTATTCATACTTAATTTTTAGCTTTATTTGATTTCTTATGCATTAAATATGATTTAATATGTGTTTTACCGACTTATGGTTTTCCTGTCAATAGTAGAAGTGAAGTTATTATGCAATTACCGAGTTTTCTAGAGGTCTATAAAGGCCTGATTTCCACCGACTCCATTAGCTCGACCGATCCAAGCTGGGATCATGGCAACGAGAAAGTGATCGAAAAAATGGCTCAATGGTTTAAAGACGTAGGCTTTAGTGTTGAGGTGGTAGAGGTCGAACCCGGCAAGCATAATATGGTCGCAAAGATGGGTTCTGGCGAAGGGGGCTTACTGCTTGCAGGACATAGCGACACCGTGCCATTCGATGAAGGACGTTGGAACTTCGACCCTCACGCACTGACAGAACACAACAACCGCTTTTACGGATTGGGCACCGCCGATATGAAAGGCTTTTTTGCCTTCGTTTATGAAGCCGCGAAGAAGATGGATTGGAGCAAACAAACCAAGCCGCTTTATGTATTAGCAACGTGTGACGAAGAAACCACGATGCTGGGTGCACGTCATTTCACTGAAAATGCACCATTTAAACCGGACTACTGCATTATTGGTGAACCAACCAGCCTTGTGCCGATTCGTGGTCATAAAGGCCATGTCGCCAATGCCGTGCGAGTAACCGGTAAATCAGGTCACTCTTCAGATCCCGCTTTAGGCGTTAATGCCATCGAGATCATGCATGAAGTGTTATTTGCTTTAATGCAGCTGCGTGACAAGTTAGTCAAAGAGTATCATCACCCAGGTTTTGCAATTCCAAGCCCTACCCTAAACCTTGGTCATATCCACGGTGGCGACAGTGCAAACCGTATCTGTGGTTGTTGTGAACTGCACTATGATGTTCGTCCTTTACCGGGCATCAGCTTAGATGGTTTAGATAACATGCTGCGTAGCGCACTAAAAGAAGTAGAAGCAAAATGGCCGGGCAGAATTGAGATTACTCCCCTGCATGAGCCAATCCCGGGTTATGAGTGCCAGCACGACCATCCATTTATTGGTGGCATGGAATCGGTGTGTGAAACTGAATCTCAAACCGTGAACTACTGTACTGAAGCACCTTTCCTTCAAGAGTTATGCCCAACCTTGGTGTTAGGTCCAGGCTCAATTGACCAAGCTCACCAACCGGATGAGTTCTTAAGCTTCGATTTTATTGACCCAACAATTGATGTTCTGAGTAAATCTATCCGTAAATATTGTTTCTAGTTATTACTTTTCAATCCGAACATTCACATAAAAGCCACCTTAAAAAGTGGCTTTTATTCTGCCATCCCTGATATAGCCGCAATCTTGTAATTAAATTTCACTTTTTCCCTAAGTTTTGAAAAATTTACTTCTCCCGCATTTTTAAACCTAATAATTGCAAACTTAGAATGCTTTATTTGACTAGATACAGCACTTTTCGCTAGATTGTGTACTTAACAAGGAACAATGGATGTAATTTTTTTACGAGGCAGGATGACAATGAACGAGAAATACGCCGCTCTCAAGAGTAACGTAAGCATGCTGGGACGCTTGCTAGGTAACACAATCCAAGATGCACATGGTGACGTTATCTTAGAGAAAGTGGAAACTATCCGTAAACTTTCCAAATCCGCCCGCGCAGGCAACAAAGCTGACCGTGACAGCCTAGTTGAAGAAATCAAAAACCTGCCGAACGAACAACTCACCCCTGTTGCTCGTGCATTTAACCAATTTCTCAACCTCACCAACATGGCAGAGCAATACCACACCATCTCTCGCCACTGTGAGGAGCATGTTTGTGAACCAGACGTGCTGCAATCTCTATTTTCCAAATTAAACCAAAACGACATCAGCAAGCTAGACGCCGCTCAAGCTGTTCGCGACCTGAACATCGAACTCGTTTTGACTGCTCACCCAACAGAAATCACTCGTCGCACCATGATCAACAAGTTGGTTAAGATCAACGAGTGTCTGTCTAAATTAGAATTAAGCGACCTATCACACAAAGAACGTGTGAAAACCGAACGTCGCCTAGAGCAGCTTATCGCTCAAGGTTGGCACTCTGATGTGATTCGTCAGCAACGCCCAACACCACTTGATGAAGCTAAGTGGGGCTTTGCGGTTGTAGAAAACTCTCTTTGGGAAGCCGTGCCTGATTTCCTACGTGATATGGATGGCCGACTAAAAGGTTACCTTGGTGAAGGCTTACCAATCGATGCACGCCCAGTACACTTCTCATCTTGGATGGGTGGCGACCGCGATGGTAACCCATTCGTAACGCACACCATCACCAAAGAAGTACTGCGCCTATCTCGCTGGAAAGCCGCTGATCTGTACTTAGGTGACGTGAACGAGCTGATTACCGAACTGTCGATGACCAAGTGTAATGATGCCGTTCGTGAATTGGCTGGCGATGAGCACGAAGCTTACCGTGCCATCCTAAAGAGCCTACGTACTCTGCTCAACAACACGCTAGAAGTGCTTGATGCAAAACTGCACGATGCTGAAGTACCGAAGAAAGAAACACTACAGAACATCGACCAACTTTGGACACCGCTTTATGCGTGTTACCAATCGCTGCACGAATGTGGCATGGGCGTCATCGCGGACGGTTCTCTACTTGATACCCTACGCCGCCTAAAAGCATTCGGTGTTCACTTGGTTCGTCTCGATGTTCGCCAAGAAAGTACACGTCACTCAGATGTGCTATCTGAACTGACTCGCTACCTAGGCATTGGCGATTACGACCAGTGGAGCGAGCAAGACAAGGTTGCTTTCTTAACTAATGAATTAAGTTCAAAACGCCCTCTGCTACCACGCGACTGGGAGCCATCTGAACAGGTCAAAGAGGTTTTGGACACCTGTAAGGTCGTTGCTGCTCAACCTCGTGAAGCCTTCGGTGCTTACGTAATTTCTATGGCTCGTACTGCTTCGGATGTACTGGCTGTTCACTTGCTTCTGCAAGAATGTGGTTGCCCATACCGCATGGACGTATGTCCACTGTTCGAAACGCTAGACGACTTGAACAACTCAGAAGCGGTAATGAAACAGCTAATGAGCATCGACTTGTACCGTGGCTTTATCCAGAACCACCAAATGGTGATGATTGGATATTCTGACTCAGCAAAAGATGCTGGCGTAATGTCTGCAGGCTGGGCTCAGTATGACGCGATGGACAAGCTGGTTAAGGTTTGTGAAGAAGAAGGCATTGAGCTGACTCTATTCCACGGCCGTGGCGGTACAGTTGGTCGTGGTGGTGCGCCAGCGCATGCCGCACTTCTTTCTCAGCCACCTAAGAGCTTGAAAGGCGGCTTACGTGTAACAGAGCAAGGCGAAATGATCCGCTTTAAACTTGGCTTGCCAGATGTTGCCGTAAACAGTTTCAACCTATACGCAAGTGCAATTCTAGAAGCGAACCTTCTGCCGCCACCTGAGCCAAAGCAAGAGTGGCGCGACCTAATGGAAGTGCTTTCTCAAGTTTCTTGTGAGGCTTACCGCAACGTGGTTCGTGGCGAAGAGAAATTTGTACCTTACTTCCGTCAAGCGACACCAGAGCTAGAGCTCGGCAAACTGCCACTCGGTTCTCGCCCAGCAAAACGTAACCCGAACGGTGGCGTAGAAAGCTTACGTGCGATTCCATGGATCTTCTCTTGGAGCCAAAACCGCTTGGTACTTCCAGCTTGGTTAGGTGCAGGTGAAGCAATCCAATACTCAGTCGATCAAGGCCATCAAGCGCTACTTGAAGAGATGTGCCGTGAATGGCCATTCTTCTCTACTCGTCTAGGTATGTTGGAAATGGTGTACTCGAAGTGCAACATGGAGATTGCGAAGTACTACGACCAACGCCTTGTTGATAAAGAACTGCTGCCGTTAGGTGAGTTACTGCGTGAGCAGCTGCAAAAAGACATCAAAGCGGTACTAAATGTAGAGAACAACGAGAACCTGATGCAGAGTGACCCTTGGGGACTTGAGTCAATTCGTCTACGTAACATCTATGTTGAGCCACTAAACATGCTTCAAGCGGAACTGCTTTACCGTACTCGTAAGTGTGAAACACCACCAGCAGAGCTAGAAGAAGCACTAATGGTGACGATTGCAGGTATTGCAGCAGGTATGCGAAATACTGGTTAATTAGTGATTCCTACTATAACCTGATCAGAATTTACATCTTCAAAAAGAACAAAAGGTCGCCATATGCGGCCTTTTTATTTTAAAAAATAACCACTAGTGAGTATTTTGTCATTTTTTTGGGTTATTTTGTCCATGTATTCTACTTTATGCTTATTATTTAGATATACTACTGCTCCGCTGCGGAAACACTCCAAAAAAATAATCTGCAGCAACTTGACCTATAAACTGGTCAACCTAGGTGATAAACGGCTTTGTAAGGTGACATAACCAACCGCCGAGTTGGTGCTACTTAGACATAACCAATATAACGTGCCATTAGAAGCACACTTGTTGTCTAAGTATTTGTTTACTGTTTACCATTTGGATTTCAGACATGTCATTACCACACGTAATTCTAACCGTTTTAAGTACACGCGATGCTACTGGTTACGATATCACAAAAGAATTCTCTTCAAGCATTGGTTACTTCTGGAAAGCTAGCCACCAACAAGTTTACCGCGAGCTAAATAAAATGGCTCAGAACGACCAAGTAACTTGCGTGCTTGAACCTCAAGAAGGCAAACCTGATCGTAAAGTTTACTCTATCACTGACGCTGGTCGTGGCGCTCTAGGTGAATGGTTTGAACAACCGACTGCACACCCAACGGTTCGTGATGAGTTCTCAGCTAAGCTAATGGCTTGTGCTGTTCAAGCATCTGACCCGTACCGTGTACAACTTGCAGAACTAGTAGAAGAGTCTCGCAAGCTGGTTTCTCACTACAAAGAGATTGAAGCAGCTTACTACGCAACACCATCAACGCTAGACAAGCAAGCGCGCCTTGAGCGTCTAACACTTCGTCGCAACCTACTGATCCGTGAAGCATGGATTGTATGGGCTGAAGAAGTGCTGCTTGAACTTGGTGCTATCGCATAAGCTAGAAGCTAGAAGCTAGAAGCTAGAAGCTAGAAGCTAGAAGCTAGAAGCTAGAAAAGCAAAAGGCTTGAACTCTTAGAGTCCAAGCCTTTTTTGTATCTGTAGGATTTGAAATGTTAGTGCCAGAGGCTTTCTACAAGTGCTTAGGTTTTGATTACAACGCAGCAATTTGTGGACGAACGCCTAGCGTATGGCAAAGCGCGTAAGTCATTTCGGCACGGTTTAGCGTGTAGAAGTGGAAGTCCTTCACACCTTCACGGCTCAGCGTACGAACCATATCAATCGCTTGGCTAGCACCAACAAGCTGACGAGTCGTTGGATCATCATCCAAACCTTCGAATTGCTTCGCCATCCAGCCCGGCACTTTTACGTTGTTCATTGCTGCAAAGCGAGACGCTTGCTTGAAGTTAGATACTGGCAAGATGCCCGGTACAATCTCAACATCAACACCCGCCGCCACACAACGGTCACGGAAACGTAGGTAGCTTTCTACATCGAAGAAGAATTGCGTAATAGCACGGTTCGCGCCCGCATCCACTTTACGTTTTAGGTTGATAAGATCAGATTGAGCGCTCTTCGCTTCAGGGTGAACCTCAGGGAATGCTGCTACCGAGATATCAAAATCATGACGTGATTTAAGCAGTTCAACTAGGTCAGAGGCATACATCTCTGGTGCACCGCCGCCAGCGGGAATATCACCACGCAGAGCAACAATACTTTCGATTCCATTTGCCCAATAATCGTCGGCAATTTGAATCAACTCTTCACGGCTAGCATCGATACACGTTAAGTGAGGTGCTGCCACTAGGCCAGTTTGGTTTTTGATTTCTTTAATGATTGAGTGGGTACGATCACGCTCACCCGAGTTGGCACCATAGGTTACCGATACAAATTTTGGTTGAAGTGTTTTAAGACGGTGAACAGAGTTCCACAGTGTTTCTTCCATCTTCTCACTGCTTGGTGGAAAGAATTCAAATGACACATTGATGTTGTCAGAAAGCTCAGCGATATTCTGATTCAAAGCGTCGATATGGCCTGCGTGTGTGTATCCCATCTTACTCTCCCTGTGGCAAAAGCAACCACTAAAAAATCTTAAATCCTTCAAACGACGTTTAGACGTCTATATGTCTGTAGAATGTATTGAATACGATTTAATGTCAACAGATCCATTATGAATTTTTCTCAAGTAGATCGTGAGTAAAACTCAAGTCGTTAGATGGGTCGCAAAGCAGAAATAAGGTAGAAAAAAGGCTGACAAACACATCGTGCTTTCAGCCTTATTTATCTTAGTGAATAGTATGCCATTTACGTACTAAAACAATTGATCTAAGTATTAAACCAACCGTTCTGAGCATCAGAACAAACTAGACATTCTGTTTAGGTCAGATTGAATTGCGCCAGCTGTTACTTCACGACCAGCACCCGGGCCACGAATAACTAATGGATTATCTTTATACCATTTGCTCTCAATCGCAAAGATGTTGTCGCAAGGCAGTAAGTTCGCCAGAGCGTGTTCTTTAGATAGCGCTTCAACGCCTACGGTAGCTTTACCATTCTTCTCTAAACGCGCTACGTAACGCAGAACCTTCTGCTGAGAATGTGCTTTTTCTAAACGCTCAGCCAACTCTTCACTTAGAACAGAAGCTTTATCGAAGAAGTCATCAACTGATAGATCTTGCAACTCTGCAGGTACCAGTGACTCTACTTTCACGTTTTCAGGCTCAATATCTAAACCCGATTCACGCGCCAGAATCACCAGCTTACGCATCACGTCTGAACCATCGAGGTCAGCGCGAGGATCAGGTTCCGTCAGGCCTTGCTGCCACGCTAAGTCAACCAACTCACTGAATGGCACTGTGCCATCAAACTGTTGGAACAACCAAGATAGCGTACCCGAGAAGATCCCCGACAATGCAATGATGTCATCCCCGCTTTCACGCAGGTCACGCACCGTGTGGTTAATCGGTAAGCCAGCACCTACTGTCGCGTTGTACAACCAGTGACGGCTGATCTTAGCGAAAGCATCTTGTACTTGATGGTAATACTCGCTTGATGCAGAACCTGCCACCTTGTTCGCCGAGATCAGGTGAATACCTTGTTGTGCGACTTGCAGGTATTTTGCTGCAAGCACAGGGCTTGCCGTAACATCTAACACAACCGCTTCATCGTAGCCCTGAATAGAACCTAAACGCTCTAGCCAGTCGTTACCATTATTAGCAATCGCTTCATCATCAAAACGCTTACCAACAGAAGTCGCATCAATGCCTTGATCATCGAACCAATAGGTTTGACTATCAACCACCGCAACCAATTCAAAGTTCATTCCACGGCGCTTTTCAAGTTCAGCTTTTTGCTCAGCAAACAAGCTTAACCAACTTGAGCCAATGTTGCCCTTGCCACACAAAGCAATCGCAACACGCTTCTGCGCTTGGAACAGTTGAGAGTGAATGCCTTTCACAAGGCTTGATGTTTCACTCTTACGAATCACAGCGACTAAGCTCAAGCCTGAGTTCGCTTCTGAAATGAATTCAACCGGCGAGCTCTTGAGCTGTTGGTAGAAACCGTAGCAATGGTTCGGGTTCTTAGTCACACCCGCGCCCACCGCCGCGATAAGAGAGAAACCTTCTTTGAGCTTAATCTCAGCTTCAATCGCGTGGTCTTGCAGATATTCCAGAGCGCCACCAGCAATCTCTTCTGTGTAAGCAAGACGTAAGCAGTGCTGATCCGGTTCAAGCTCATAAGCAAGTGGCTCTAATTGAGCTCGCTTAAGCCCTTCCAGTACTTCACTTTCTAGACGGTCGAAATCATGACCGTGACCAAAGGTCAGCTGCACGATAAGAACTTCATCTAAAGAAGTAATAATTTTTGCACCTCGACCCGATGCCAGTACACGCTCTATCTGTGTAGAGCCCGCTTCTGGCTGATAGCTGCAGCGTAAGCTTAAATCCATAGCACTTTGAGCGACAGGCTGTAACGTTCGGCTATGAAGCACTGGAGCCGCTAAACGAGCTAACTCACTCGCTTCATCAAGGCGAAGCAGAGGCAGTAAACACGCATCCGAAACCAAGCGAGGGTCAGCGCTATATACGCCTGCCACATCACTCCAAATCGTCACACGTTCAACTTCCGCCAAAGCACCAATCACAGTTGCTGAGTAATCCGAGCCGTTACGACCGAGTAGAACCGTTTCACCTTCAGTGTTTTGAGCCATAAAGCCGGTAATCACCACACGACAATGCGCATGCTGCGCTAGAGCTTCTTTAATCAGAGGATACGAGCGAGCACGGTCAACTTCAGGTTGAGCTCCCGCTTCTGCACGTAAAAAAGCACGAGCGTCTTGAGCAACCGCTTGTAAGTCATGCTGGCACAACAAAGTCGCCAACAAACGTGAAGACCAAATCTCGCCATGACCAAGCACTTGCGCTTTTTGTGCTTCGCTCAAGGGAGCAGTGAGCTCACCCAAAGCGGTAAATTCTTGTTGGATGGTTGCCGTTAGTTGAGAAGCGGCTTCGCCTTCAAGCAGTGCTTCAATCAGTTCAAGCTGGAACTGACGAAGGGTTTGTAGGCATTCATGAGCAATGCGGCCATCTTTGTCGAGGGCTTCAACAAACTCAATCAAACGGTTGGTTGTTTTACCCGCTGCTGATACAACGACTAAATCCGTTGCTAATGAGTATTCTCTAAGAATATTGACCACGCGCTGGTAACACTCAGGATTCGCTAAGCTGCTGCCACCAAATTTATGTAGCTGGCGAAAGGTTGCCATTATTAACCCTCCCCTTCAGCGATAAAGCGTTGCGTTCTTTCGAAAGCTTGCTTGAGATCGTCGATTAGGTCTTCTGCATCTTCAAGACCAACAGAAAGGCGCAGTAGTTGTTGAGAAACACCCGCTTCTGCTAGAGCTTCTTCGCCCATCGCACGGTGAGTCATCGACGCAGGGTGACAAATCAAGCTTTCAACACCACCCAGTGATTCAGCCAAAGAAAATAGCTCTAACTTATCGACAAAATATTTAAGTGCCTCAAAAGAGCCCGCAAACTCAAAGCTCAGCATGGAACCAAAGCCCAACTGCTGTTTCTTCGCGATCTCGTGACCCGGATGTTCAGGAAGGCTTGGGTGGTAAATCGTACCCACCAGATCTTGTTGTTGCAGAGCCGTCAGAATTTCACGTGAGCTTTCTTCGTGAACACGCATACGCGCACCTAGCGTACGAATACCACGTAGCGTCATGTAGCTATCAAATGGTGTGCCGGTTGCACCAATACAATTGCCCCACCATGCTAACTCTTCAGCGTGCTCTTCAGTTTTCGTCACCACAACGCCACCAATAACATCTGAGTGTCCATTGATGTACTTGGTGGTTGAGTGGATAACAAAATCAGCACCCAGCTCTAAAGGCTTTTGGAACACAGGCGTCAAAAACGTGTTGTCGACAGCAACCAGAGCACCCACTTCTTTCGCTTTGCGGCAAGTTTCCGCAATATCAACCACACGAACCAATGGATTCGATGGTGTTTCAATTAAGATCAACTTTGGCTTAAGCGCGATCGCGGCATCCAGCGCGGCTTGATCCGATTGATCAACAAACAGAACTTTGAAGTCACCTTTAAGTGAGCGTGTATTAAACAGACGGTAAGTGCCGCCGTAGCAGTCGTGCGGTGCGATAATAAGATCATCGCCACCTAAGAAAGCAGAAACCCATAAGTTAAGTGCCGAAGTACCACAGTTAGTGACAACCGCGCCTTTACCAGACTCAAGCTCAAACAGTGCCGTTTCTAATAAACCACGGTTTGGGTTACCAGAGCGGGTATAATCATACTTTGGCACTTCACCAAAAGCGGGAAACCCATAGTTAGTCGAAAGATAAATAGGTGGGACAACGGCATGGTGTTGCGTGTCTGACTCGATGCCAGTACGTACTGCGATGGTTGCTGGCTTCCGGCTGCTCATAGGTGCTTCCTTACAAGTTTTGCGTCTGAGAATCACAGCTGCTTGTCGGCATTTTGCGGCTGTGTTAGATATATGTTATTCACTTTACTTTCATAAACGTGAGACGTCAACACCTCTAGACGTCTATATGTCTTTGCTTATGGCAGTAAATCCCGCTAAAATCACCACTATTAATTTATTCTAACAACTAAAGTGATGAAGGTACGCAATGGCCGACTGGAATGGTGAATACATAAGCCCATATGCTGAGCATGGAAAGAAAAGCGAACAAGTAAAGAAAATTACAGTTTCTATCCCTCTAAAAGTGTTAAAGGTTCTTACTGACGAGCGCACTCGCCGCCAGATTAACAACCTACGCCATGCAACAAACAGTGAGCTACTGTGCGAAGCCTTTCTACATGCGTACACAGGCCAACCACTACCAACGGATGAAGACCTTCGTAAAGACCGTCCAGACGATATCCCTACTGAAGTGAAAAAACTGATGACAGAGATGGGTATCGAGTTCGAAGCGTTTGACGAAGAATAAAAACAACTCAGTCACTGCCTTCAATATTGATTCGCGATAACTGAACCCTATTTGTCACATCAACCACTATGCCTTCTATGACTGCGCAGTGAATGATAGACATAAAAAAACCGACTCCTAATGGGTCGGTTTTTTATTATTCTTTTTCGCTCAATAGAGCGACCGCTATTAACAAGCTATTAAGCTATTAAGCTATTAAGCTATTAGGCTATTAGGCTATTAGGCCATATAGTTAGCAGGCATCTCAATACGAGCAACGCCAGACTCAACCGCTGCTTCCGCAACAGCTTTTGCAACGCGAGGAAGTAGACGTGGGTCCATTGGCTTAGGAATGATGTAACCTGTACCAAACTCCAATGCAGTCTCACCCGCAGCGGCTAGAACTTCAGCTGGAACTTCTTCTTTTGCTAACTCACGAATCGCCTTAACTGCAGCTAGCTTCATCTCATCATTGATTTCGCTTGCACGCACATCGAGTGCACCACGGAAAATGAATGGGAAACAAAGTACGTTGTTTACTTGGTTAGGGTAATCACTACGGCCTGTACCCATAATAAGGTCAGAACGAACCTCGTGTGCAAGCTCAGGCTTGATCTCTGGATCTGGGTTTGAACATGCAAACACAACAGGCTTATCAGCCATCAGCGTTAGTGCTTCAGCTGGTAATAGGTTAGGGCCTGATACGCCCAAGAACAGATCAGCGCCTTCGATAACATCTTCAAGTGTGCGCTTATCAGTGTTGTTTGCGAACAACGCTTTGTATTCGTTTAGGTCATCACGACGAGTGTGGATCACACCTTTACGGTCAAGCATGTAGATCTTCTCGCGCTGAGCGCCACACTTAATCAGTAGCTCCATACATGCTACAGCCGCTGCGCCAGCACCTAAACAAACGATCTTACACTCTTCAAGTTTCTTGCCCTGAAGTTCGATCGCGTTCAGCATACCCGCTGCCGTTACAATCGCAGTACCGTGTTGGTCATCGTGGAATACAGGTACATCACAACGCTCGATCAGGCGACGTTCAATCTCAAAACAATCTGGTGCTTTGATGTCTTCTAGGTTAATACCACCGAATGTATCTGCGATATTCGCAACCGTATCAACGAACTCATCGATTGTGCGGTGTTTTACTTCAATATCGATAGAATCTAAACCAGCAAAACGCTTAAACAGTAGCGCTTTACCTTCCATTACAGGTTTAGAAGCAATAGGACCAAGGTTACCTAGGCCAAGAATCGCAGTACCGTTAGAGATAACAGCAACCATGTTGCCCTTACCTGTGTATTTATAGACGTTATCAACGTTCTGTGCGATCTCGCGAACAGGCTCAGCCACGCCTGGGCTGTAGGCAAGTGCTAGATCTTCTGCAGAGTTTGCAGGCTTCGTCAGTGCTACGGCAATTTTGCCTGGAATTGGGAACTCATGATAATCAAGAGCTTGCTGACGGAATCGTTCTTGAGGCGATAATTCTTGAGAGGATTGGTCTTGGCGACTGTCTTCAGACATAGGTGTAGGTTCCTAGGATATTATTATTTGGGGGATCTTGTTCATGTTAATAGATGTACTTCAAAGTTCCTAGGTGGTTAAAGCCTCTGTCTCATTAAAAAACGAGATTTCACTACTAATAAGACCAGTGAGCAGTTGAAATTACTATCGCTTGTTGAACTTTCGAGCGGATTTCTAGGGAGGAGTGATTCAGGGGGAAAGTGTTGGAGCTAAACTCAAATCGACAGCCTATCGTCGAGATAAGCGAAGAGTGTTATTAAAGTCAGGGGTTTCTCAAATTTCAGGCAACAAAAAAGGACACCGAAGTGTCCTTTTTCATGTCTAAATAGCGAGAATTACTTCTTGCTAGAAAGAGCACCGAAACGCTTGTTAAAGCGATCTACACGGCCGCCTGTATCTACGATACGTTGCTTACCAGTGTAGAATGGGTGACATTTGTCACATACGTCTAGGTGAATACCATCTTTACCTAGAGTAGAGTTGAATTCGAATGTGTTGCCGCAAGAACAAGTTGCTGTTACTGCTTTGTATTCTGGGTGGATTCCAGCTTTCATGGGATAACCTCAATTAGGCCGTGTCGCCATCCGATTCTAAGCCGGACACCACACGTTGTTAAAAAATAAAATAAAGACACCGCAGCATCACTAAAAAGCGATAAAGCCATACCTTTAAGGCGCAGTATAGTAATGAATCTGTGAGGTAGGATCAACTGATTTGATACATTTTTCACCAACACAGTCCTTAAACCCTCTATTAAGCGTTATTTTCTGGCTCCAGTAGCATTCAAGCCTCAAGTAAGCTCTGTCATCTAAACTGCTCCTCGAATTTAACGCCCTTATCCATTAGACTGTTCGCTCTCGTCAACTCAGATAAAGCCGTCCCTTTATGCGTCCAATGATTGCCCGTGTGGCACTGCCTGTTCCACTCGACAAGCAGTTCGATTACAAGATTCCTAGCCACCTATTTCCGATTATTGGCGGTCGAGTCTCTGTGCCTTTTGGACGACAAACCTTAAC
This sequence comes from Vibrio sp. Evd11, assembly GCF_900382755.1. NCBI lineage: Bacteria > Pseudomonadati > Pseudomonadota > Gammaproteobacteria > Vibrionales > Vibrionaceae > Vibrio > Vibrio sp. Evd11. The sequence goes on along the minus strand of NZ_OSDX01000028.1, from coordinate 10,798 downwards.
TGGTATCGTGACGGCTCTGGTTAACGAATCAGAATTCGAGCTCGACAAGCTCAAGCCTATTAAAGCGTTATTAGACAACCAACCCGTTTGGCCTGAATCGGTCTATTCACTCTTGGTATGGTGCAGTCAGTTTTATCAGTACCCTCTTGGCGAAACCTTGGCTAACGCTCTGCCAAGCGCTTTACGAAAAGGCAAAGCTGCCGATTTCGCAACGCTTGTTGAATGGCAACTGACCCCATCAGGTAGAGATCAACTGATGCAAGGCTTTGGTCGCGCAGTCAAACAAGCCAAAGTAATGCACATGCTTGAACACGGCGCAGTTCCTCATCAAGAGTTCATTGATGAAGAGGTGGGCAGCGCAGTACTTAAGACGTTGGAAGAAAAAGGCTGGATTGAGTCGGTAGAAAAAAAACCGAAGCGCAAGCCATGGCCAGTGGAACTCGAAAACGACCAAGACAAGCCAAAACTCAATGCAGAACAAGCGATCGCGATTGCGACAGTAAACAGTCAAACTGATTTTGGTTGCTTCTTGCTAGAGGGGGTCACAGGCTCAGGTAAGACCGAGGTCTACCTGAATATGATCAAGCCGATTCTCGACCAAGGCAAGCAAGCGTTAGTCTTGGTACCTGAGATTGGCCTCACTCCACAAACGATTAACCGCTTTAAGCGACGCTTTAATGTGCCTGTTGAAGTGATTCACTCTGGATTAAACGATTCTGAGCGACTCAATGCATGGCTATCAGCCCGCGATAAAATAGCTGGCATCGTGATTGGTACGCGCTCGGCTCTGTTCACGCCGTTTGCTGATTTGGGCATTATCATTGTCGATGAAGAACACGACGCCTCTTATAAGCAGCAAGATAGCCTACGCTACCACGCTCGTGACGTCGCGATCATGCGTGCTCATAAGGCGCAAATCCCAGTGGTTCTAGGTTCCGCTACACCGGCTTTTGAAACGCTGCACAACGCCCAGATAGGTAAATACAGCTACCTCACCCTCACCTCACGCGCTGGTGTCGCACTGCCGACCACCAATAAAGTGTTGGACGTGAAAGGGGAATATCTGGAAAGTGGCTTATCTGCATCGTTAATTGCAGAAATGCAAAGACACTTAAAAGCGGGCAACCAAGTGATGTTGTTCCTCAATCGCCGTGGATTCTCCCCCGCATTGATGTGTCACGACTGTGGTTGGACAGCTGAATGTAAACGCTGCGATGCCTACTACACCTATCACCAATACAGCAATGAAATGCGCTGCCACCATTGCGGCTCGCAGCAGCATATCGTGCACAATTGCCAAGGCTGTGGTTCGGCTAACCTAGTGACTGTAGGTGTCGGCACCGAGCAACTTGAAACACAACTTGGTCAACTATTCCCTGAATACAAAACCATTCGTATTGACCGTGATAGCACCCGCCGTAAGGGCAGCCTAGAAAGCGCGCTAGAATCGATTCGTAAGGGGGAATACCAAATTCTGATCGGTACACAGATGCTTGCTAAAGGTCACCACTTCCCTGACGTGACACTTGTGGCGTTATTAGACGTTGATGCCTCTTTATATAGTAGTGACTTCCGCGCCTCTGAAAGACTGGCTCAGTTGTTCACCCAAGTTGCAGGTCGAGCAGGACGTGCCAGTAAGCCAGGTGAGGTTATCTTACAAACTCACCATCCAGAACATGGCTTGTTACAAGCACTTCTGCACAAAGACTATAACCACTTTGCTCAGACTGCTCTGGCTGAACGCAAACAAACGATGTTGCCACCTTATACGTTCATGACACTCTTCAGAGCAGAAGCGAACGACACACGCTTGGTGGAAGAGTTCTTACGTCAGGTTCGTCATACACTGGAGTCACATCCACTGTTCGACCAATATTGCATGGTGTTGGGGCCAACTCCTGCGCCATTAGCCAAGCGAGCAGGGAAATCTCGCTGGCAGCTGATATTGCAAACACAGACTCGTTCATTAATGCAGAAGCTATTAATGAGTGCAAAGCCGGCAATTAATATGTTACCCGCTGCGAAAAAAGTCCGTTGGTCACTCGATATTGAGCCGCAAGATTTGAGCTAAACCCACTCGGGTTAAAACTAATGATAAGTTTGTTCACAAATATTTCATATTTCTCGTGAGCAACTTCACACTAGTCATGTGATTTTTGTTAATCTAGCCGTAACTTTACACGGATGAAACGAATAAAATATTGCAATAAAAAAAGTGTTAGCAACACTTTTACAATATCTATCCGATTGTATTAATTATTCACGCCTTAGATACTTAGGCAGTAAAGGAACTTAAAAGAGGGTTTAATTTATGGCGACAATGAAGGATGTTGCCCAGCTAGCAGGCGTCTCAACCGCAACGGTATCACGTGCATTGATGAACCCTGAGAAAGTCTCAGTTTCGACTCGAAAACGAGTAGAGACAGCAGTACTTGAAGCTGGATACTCACCCAATACATTAGCTCGAAACTTACGTCGCAACGAATCAAAAACCATCATCACTATTGTTCCTGATATCTGTGACCCTTATTTCGCCGAGATCATCCGTGGTATCGAAGATGCTGCAGTAGAAAATGATTACCTAGTTCTACTTGGCGACAGTGGTCAGCAGAAGAAGCGCGAATCATCATTTGTAAACTTAGTCTTCACCAAACAAGCTGATGGCATGCTGCTGTTAGGCACCGATCATCCATTTGATGTCAGCAAGCCTGAACAAAAGAATCTACCGCCTATGGTTATGGCGTGTGAATTTGCACCCGAGCTTGAATTGCCAACGGTACATATCGACAACCTGACCTCTGCATTTGAAGCCGTGAACTACCTAGCTCAATTAGGTCATAAGCGCATTGCTCAAATCTCTGGGCCAACGACTGCAACCCTGTGTAAGTTCCGCCAACAAGGTTACCAACAAGCACTGCGCCGCGCTGGAGTATCAATGAACCCAGCTTACAGCACAGTGGGCGACTTCACCTTTGAAGCTGGCGCGCAAGCAGTTCGTCAATTATTGGCTCTTCCAGAGCAGCCAACTGCAATTTTCTGTCACAACGATGCGATGGCCATTGGTGCGATTCAAGAAGCGAAGAAGCTAGGTTTACGTGTTCCTCAAGACCTATCGATTGTTGGCTTCGATGACATCCAATTCGCTCAATACTGCGATCCACCGCTAACGACGATTTCTCAACCTCGTTACGAAATTGGACGCCAAGCGATGCTGATGATGCTTGATCTACTGAAAGGTAATGATGTTCAAGCAGGTTCACGTCTACTTGAAGCCAAACTCGTGGTTCGTGGCAGTACGGCACCACCTCGAATTTAGGCAAGATAAATACCCACACAAACCTGCGGCACATTTTGATGTGCCGCTTCCATTTCTGCACTATTATCCTCGCGCAATCTGGATTACCATGAGAGCAGAACTATCAACTATTGAATTGTCTTGTGGCTAATAGAGATTATGTAAAGCGCGGTCGTGGCACGAAAAAACCGACCAAGAAACAAGCCCCTCGCCGTAAACCTTGGCGCAGTGGTCTTTTGGCGATCCTCCTTGCCGGTGGTTTTGGTTACGGACTTTACTTATTGAGTAACGATCCTGAGCCGCCAACACCAGTGCCAGAGGTGAGCAAGCCGAAACCTAAGCCAAAACCAGCGAAAGTAATTCCACCACCTCCAGAAGAGAAGTGGGACTACGTTGAAACACTGCCAAGTCGCGAAATTGAAGTTAAGGCCAAAGAGCAAGAGATCTCGAAGATCCCTTACATCATGCAGTGTGGCGCTTACAAAACCGCTTCTCAGGCAGATGCGCGTAAATTGGATATTGCTTTCCAAGGTATCTCGAGTGAAATCCGTAAGAAAGACGGCAGTAGCTGGTATCGTGTGGTTCTAGGGCCATACAAGTTTAAGCGTGACGCCGAGCGCGATCGCCACAAGCTACAGCGAGCAAAAATCGAACCTTGTGCTATTTGGAAAGACACCGAGTAGTTTTAGATTCAGCGGCAGTCACAGTCTTAATCTTAGCAAAAGCCGAAAACCAAACACCGAAAGCCTCCCATTGTGGAGGTTTTCTTTTATCCCTTCGCCCTTTAACCAAATTTCCTTACAACTTCCGCCGATAAGTTGCGCGACATCACTCGACCTTCCTTGAATTATCCGAGCACCATCCTCATATACTTTTTATACCCAAAGATAAGAAATATTAAGAGGCCCTACTCGTGACTACCATTGTATCTGTACGTCGTAATAATAAAGTCGTCATCGCGGGTGATGGACAAGTATCTCTAGGCAACACCGTAATGAAGGGCAATGCCCGTAAAGTACGTCGCCTATACAACAACAAAGTACTGGCTGGTTTTGCTGGCGGTACCGCTGATGCTTTCACGCTATTCGAAAAATTTGAAAGCAAGCTGCAAATGCACCAAGGCCACCTAACCAAAGCTGCCGTTGAGCTGGCGAAGGATTGGCGTAGCGACCGTGCTCTACGTAAATTAGAAGCACTGCTAGCAGTAGCGGATGAAACTGCTTCACTGATCATCACTGGTAACGGTGACGTAGTTCAACCAGAGAACGACCTGATTGCGATCGGTTCGGGCGGTAACTTCGCTCAAGCAGCGGCTACTGCACTATTAGAAAATACAGATTTAGATGCGCGTGAAATTGCAGAAAAGTCGCTGAACATTGCTGGCGATATCTGCGTATTCACCAACCATCAGCACACTATTGAAGAACTAGAGAGCACCGTTGAGCTGCCAAAGCCAGAGTAGCGACTGCTTCCATCAATAACGTTGTATTCAACAGTGATTAAAGAATTAAGGAAAACCATGTCTGAGATGACTCCTCGCGAAATCGTTCACGAACTCAATCGCCACATTATCGGCCAAGACAACGCTAAGCGTTCCGTTGCTATCGCACTGCGTAACCGCTGGCGTCGTATGCAGCTTGAAGAAAGCCTGCGTGTCGAAGTATCACCAAAAAACATCCTGATGATCGGCCCTACCGGTGTCGGTAAAACTGAAATTGCTCGCCGCCTAGCGAAACTGGCTAATGCGCCGTTCATCAAAGTAGAAGCGACTAAGTTCACTGAAGTGGGCTACGTAGGTAAAGAAGTTGAAACCATCATCCGTGACCTAACGGACGTTGCGATCAAGATGACGCACCAGCAAGCGATGGAAAAAGTACAATACCGCGCTGAAGAACAAGCTGAAGAACGCATTCTTGATGCCCTTCTACCACCAGCACGCGATGCTTGGGGTCAGAACGAGCAATCAACGGAAGAAACCACCTCTTCAAACACTCGTCAGATTTTCCGCAAGAAACTGCGCGAAGGTAAGCTAGACGACAAAGAGATCGAAGTTGATGTAGCGGCGCCACAAATGGGTGTTGAAATCATGTCACCTCCAGGCATGGAAGAGATGACTAACCAGCTACAAGGCATGTTCCAAAACCTCGCTGGCGACACCAAGAAAAAGCGTAAGATGAAAATCAAAGACGCATTCAAAGCACTGACTGAAGAAGAAGCTGCGAAGCTTGTGAACCAAGAAGAGCTAAAAGAGAGCGCGATCTTCAACGCTGAAAACAACGGCATCGTATTCATCGATGAGATCGACAAAATCTGTAAGCGTGGCGACAGCTCAGGCCCAGATGTATCTCGTGAAGGTGTTCAACGTGACCTACTTCCTCTTATCGAAGGCAGCACAGTATCAACTAAGCACGGTATGGTAAAAACTGACCACATCTTGTTTATCACATCAGGTGCATTCCAAGTGGCTAAGCCATCAGACCTGATCCCTGAACTGCAAGGTCGTCTGCCAATCCGCGTTGAACTTGAAGCGCTTTCTGCACATGACTTCAAACGTATTCTTACTGAGCCAAAGGCATCACTGACAGAACAGTACATTGCCCTGATGAAAACAGAAGATGTCGGCATTGAGTTCACTGAAGATGGTATCAACCAAATTGCTGACGCAGCATGGCGTGTGAACGAAACTACTGAAAACATCGGTGCGCGTCGTCTACATACAGTCATGGAGCGCCTAATGGATGAGATTTCATTCGACGCAACAGACCGAGCAGGCAGCAAATTGGTGATTGATGAAGCTTATGTAATATCTAAGCTTGGCGAGCTCGTAGAAGACGAAGACCTAAGCCGCTTCATCCTGTAGCACACCAAACTCCAACTTATTGCTCTATCTCAAAGAAATAGCAGCTAATAAGCGAATTCAAGGCCCACTTTCGAGTGGGCTTTTTATTACCCGAAAAATGGGCGTATACTCAAATCACAGTATGAAACGAAGACTTACAAAGAATTAGACCTACGATGAAACAATCTCTACTGATTTGGCTTGATGCCGCACGCCCAAAAACTCTGCCTCTCGCACTTGTCTCTATTCTTACAGGAAGTAGTTTAGCGTTCGCTGGCGGTCATTTTTCTTTATCAATCGCACTATTGGCTTTTTTAACCGCCACTCTATTACAGATTCTGTCGAACTTAGCCAATGACTATGGCGACGCGGTAAAAGGCACAGACAACGAAAACCGTCTAGGGCCAACACGTGCAATGCAATCTGGCGCGGTGACCGCGAAAACCATGAAGCAAGCGATCATCCTCAATATCGTGTTTACGGTTATCGCAGGGTTGATTCTTATTTTTCATGCACTGAGTTCACTCGAAAGCATCTTATCTTTCATTGCTTTAGGTGTTTTAGCGATTGTCGCAGCGATTGCCTATACCGTCGGTAATAAGCCTTATGGTTATATTGGCCTTGGTGACCTATCGGTGTTTATCTTCTTTGGCTTGTTAGGGGTTTCAGGTACTTACTTCTTACATACAGGTCATGTTGAGCCAAGCCTGTTCCTTCCAGCGCTAGGCTGTGGACTAATGGCGGTTGCCGTTCTCAACATCAACAACATGCGTGATATTGAAAACGACAGCGAATGTGGCAAGCGCACCATGGCCGTTCGCCTAGGGCAACGTAAAGCTAAACAATACCATTTCGCACTGCTTGGTTTGGCGCTTGCGTCTTTCGCCATCTACCTACTGATTCAAGAAAAACCGGGCTGGATTAGCCTACCGTTTTTACTCAGCATTATTATTGTGTACAAGCATGGCAAGGCCGTTTGGGAAACCGAAAAACCGGCTCAGATTGCCCCAATGATGCCCGTTATTGTGAAATGTTCACTGGTGACTAATCTACTGTTTGCAGGGGTTGTCGTAGCTCAAACTCTATTGAGTTAATTAAGACTAATCATTGCAAAGGGATCAAGCACCGATATACTCAAAGTAAGCTCATTGTTCAAAAGGTATGCTAATGGAATACAACACTTCAGCACTGTGCGACATATATTTGGATCAAGTTGATGTCGTGGAGCCAATGTTCAGTAATTTCGGTGGACGAGCGTCATTCGCCGGACAGATCTCGACGATAAAATGTTTTGAAGACAACGCATTAATTCGGTCTGTATTAGAACAAGATGGTCTGGGGCGGGTGTTGTTGATCGATGGTGGCGGCTCACTGAGAAAAGCGCTGATCGATGCTGAAATAGCCCTACTTGCCGAAGACAATGAGTGGGAAGGTATTGTGGTTTACGGCTGCGTACGCGAAGTCGATGAGCTAGAAGACATGAACCTTGGTATCCAAGCTTTGGCCTCTATTCCTGTGGGTGCGAGCCAAGAAGGTGTGGGTGAATTAGACGTGCCGGTCAACTTTGGCAGCGTCACTTTCTTACCGGAAGATTACCTCTACGCAGACAACACGGGCATCATTCTTTCTGCTGAGCCTTTGGATGTTGAGCTTGATTTGGATGTTGAAGAAGAACAAGAGTAACGATTCCAACAAATCATGCCCAAGCTAACATTCGCAAACCAACGCTTTGTAAATTAGTACGTTGCAAATTAGCACTGTGCAAATCAGAACAACAAACAAAAACGCCCGCTACTCAGTAGCGGGCGTTTTTTTAAATCTGAAGAGTCAATTACTCTACGTCATCCATTTTACCAAGAAGGTTACGGATGCGATCTTGCCAAGCTGAATGCTCTTCCTGCATTTGCTGAGTTTTTTGCTCTAGCTCGTGACGGCTTGCTTTTAGCTCACCAGCTTCTGTTGCTAGCGCTTCTTTCTCTTCTTTAAGCTCTTCCACTTCCATTTGAAGAAGTGCAATTGTATCTACTGCTGTTTGAATTTTTGCTTCTAGCTGCTCTAGTACTTCAAAAGACATTCTGGCCTACCTTTAAGTTATCCATTTGATGGTGAAGGTCTACTCCACTTATTTCCCCATTCTACTCAGCAGAGCAAGGATAAACACTCTATATATTCGATATTTTGCGCCATTCGATGAAAAAAACAGCGCTTTTTACCGAATATTGACGTGAATTATTACTAGCGCGTCAACAGACTGATTATTTTGATGAATATTACCTGTTTTCACCTGCAAATTGATCGAGAGCAATCCCCCAAAAACAAAAAGGCAAACGTTTCCTTTGGGATATGGTAAAATTCGCCGCGAAATTTCTATTCCCCCTTTGAAAATTTTGGAGTCCGCATGAAACGCGATTTAGCAATGTCATTCTCTCGTGTCACTGAAGGTGCAGCACTAGCTGGTTACAAGTGGCTTGGCCGCGGCGATAAAAACGCTGCAGATGGCGCTGCTGTAGAAGTAATGCGTAGCCTACTGAACAAAACCGAAATTAGCGGTGAGATCGTTATTGGCGAAGGTGAAATCGATGATGCACCTATGCTATACATCGGCGAAAACGTCGGTATTGGCGGTGATGCTGTAGATATCGCCGTTGACCCAATTGAAGGGACACGCATGACAGCAATGGGTCAATCAAATGCATTGGCGGTATTGGCTGCAGGCGAGAAAGGCAGCTTCCTTAAAGCGCCTGACATGTACATGGAAAAATTGGTTGTTGGTCCTGGCGCAAAAGGCGTGATTGACCTAGAACTGCCACTGACAGAAAACCTAGAAAACATTGCGAAAGCACTAGGTAAAACACTCGATACACTAGTAGTAACCACTCTTGCTAAACCACGTCATGATCAAGTGATTGCTGACATGCAGGCGATGGGCGTTCGTGTATTCGCAGTGCCAGATGGTGATGTTGCTGCTTCTATCCTAACGTGTATGCCAGACAGCGAAGTCGACGTAATGTACTGCATCGGCGGCGCGCCTGAAGGTGTCGTGTCAGCTGCGGTTATTCGCGCACTCGACGGCGACATGCACGCACGTCTGCTTCCTCGTCATGAAGTAAAAGGCGATACAGAAGAGAACCGTAAACACGGTGAGCTTGAATTAGAGCGTTGTGCTGAGATGGGCGTAACGGCGGGTATCGTGTTGAAGATGGAAGACATGGCTCGTAGCGACAACGTTGTATTCTCTGCAACGGGTATTACTAAGGGTGACCTGCTAGAAGGCATTACTCGTACAGGCAATATCGCAACCACAGAAACACTGCTTATCCGTGGTCGCTGCCGTACCATTCGTCGCATCAAGTCTATTCACTACCTAGAGCGTAAAGACCCAGAAGTGATTGGTCACATCCTGTAAACCTAAACTAAGTTCAACAGAACACGTGAAGGCTGATACCAAGTATCAGCCTTTTGTTTTATTGGCCATCAAGAACCTGTGCATTTCACCTGCACCATAGTAAATGGTTTGCTTTATAAACACCTTGCCTCATAATAGTAAGGTTCATAAGGTAGAGATAGTATGAAAACAAGCGACAAAATCTTACAGACCATTAAGCGTCAAGGCGCGGTAACCGCGAAACAACTGTCAGAAGAATTTGGCATGACGACAATGGGTGCCAGACAGCACCTACAAAGTTTGGAAGATGACGGTATTCTTGCGTTTCATGACGTCAAAGTAAAAGTAGGTCGCCCAACTCGCCATTGGTCACTGACTCAACAAGGTCATGGTCAATTTTCAGATCGTCACGGTGAGCTCACGATTCAAGTGATAGATGCTGTCGAGAACCTGTTTGGTAAAGAGGGGCTAGCTAAAGTGGCCGCTGAACGTGAACAACACACGTTAAAGCAATATCAAACGGCCCTATCTGGCTGCGACAACCTGCTGAGTAAACTTGAAAAGCTAACCCAACTTCGAGAAGAAGAAGGGTATATGGCTGAACTTCAAGATCAAGGCGATCACTACATCTTGATCGAAAACCACTGCCCTATCTGTAAGGCTGCAACTCGTTGCCCTAGCCTCTGCCAGTCAGAACTCAATGTTTTCAAAGAATTACTCAAAGATGAATGTCATGTAAGCCGCACTGAGCACATCATAACTGGCGAACGTCGTTGTACTTATACCCTAACGCCAAGTTACTAATACTGTCTCAATATTGAGAAAATAAAAATAGAACAAAATTTGTACAGATTTCTTTCTTAAGCTTAAAGCATATGAAACATGCTTAATGCTAAGGAAGGAAAGATGGGACATCCACAGCCAAATCAAAAACTGCCCCCCTTTGATGAACTTGTCCAACTCGCGAAAAGCGATCCAAAAGCATTCAATCAATTTAAACATGAGATGTGCGAACAGATGATCTGTTCGGCCTCTGAAACCATGCAAGACAGGCTTCGAGCCCAACAGAGCCACATAGACTTAGTGGTTAGTCGTTGTAAAAACCCACATCATGCCAATGTCGTACTGATGCAAGAATTAAGCTGCCAAGTGTGTAAGTTCCAAGACGCGCTTCAAGGTCGTTGCAGTTTTGAAGAGCCTCTGCCTGAAAATGTCGTGCCTTTTATACCAATTCAAGTAAAAATATGATCTAATTGAGACCATCGAACTCTTGCAGAAA